>JAFSZW010000233.1 GCA_017458865.1 Clostridia bacterium | reverse complement strand
TCAGCGCGGTCGTGACGCAGAATATTGATGGTCTGCATAAGAAGGCGGGCAGCATGGCTGTGTTTCCGCTGCATGGGAGCATCTTTGACAATTATTGTCTGGAGTGCGGGAAACACTATGGACCTGAGGTGATTGCAGGAACTTCCGGACTGCCGGTGTGCGAGGTGTGCGGCGGTGTGATCCGTCCGGGGATAACCCTGTATGGCGAAGCGCCGGATCCGCTGGTGATGCGGGGTGCCTGCCGTGAGATTGCGAGGGCAGATCTGCTGATTGTCGCCGGGACCAGCCTTACCGTGGAACCTGCAGCGTCATGCCTGTCCTATTACCGCGGCACTCAGATGGTTATCATCAACGAAAGCCCGCTGTCGATTGAACAGCGGGCGGCACTTGTGATTCACGGTCGGGTTGAGGAGGTCCTGGAGCAGATTCATGTCTTGCCGAGGAAAGCGGTTAAAAAGGCAAACTGGTGGTCCTGAAAGACAGCATGACCGGAGGTTCCCGGCTTTGTCCTGCTTTCTTTGTTATCTGTCCTGAGGCAAAAGCGTTCTTTGTCGTGGTCCGGGAATAGAGATGATGTTCCTTGAACTCGGCTTATTTGCCTGCAGGTTCACTTTCTTTTCTAGCCGTTCGCTTTTTTGATTGGTTAATCTCCCTTGAATCCATTTCTCTGATCCATTGACTCACTGCATTCCGAAGATTTTCGGATGTATTTTGAATGCATCAATTCAACCGTTCCTCGAGTTCGCTAATCGTCAGGAAATCATCAGGATCCTGTGTTCGGTCATTAAAAAATGACTTAAAATCGTCGTACTCCTTAACGATTCCACTGAGGTACAGATCGTCATCAACGACGGCGATGCGGTCACTGTTCATTGTCATTCCTCCCCATAAAAGATAATATCACACCGCATTAGCAGTGATTGTCCATTCGAAAATGTGTACCATTCTCAGGCATTGGATGACAGGCCTTTTGTTTACGCCTTCCTGTTCTTTTCAATCCAGCAGATGGCGAAGTCGACCAGATCACGCTGCCGCATAAGCCGGAGCTCCGCGCCGCCAATTCTCCCGTGCTGCACGTGGTGCGCTTCCTCAAAAGCTGCGCCGATTTCCAGAAAATCTTCCCCATCCACAAACAGAGTCTCATACGCCTTCCAAACACGCTGTCCGTTTTCCATCACAGCACTGTGTTCAGTCACGGTATGCTTTCCGGGATATTCGGCTCTTGCATCTGCCAGATGAATGGAAGTGTTCTTGTTGTAATCCACGCCGATCAGCAGAACTTCTCCATCCAGCTCGTAGAGCTTTCCAATCGGGGAACCATCACCGAAGATATTGGACAGGTCATGGTTTCCGGCGAGATACTCCGCGTGTTTTCCCCAGGCAGCAACGGATCTTGCAGGATGGTCACTGCGAACCGTTCCGGGCCATGAGCGGAACATTTCTGCTACAGCGCCCATTGTATTGGTCGGTGTAAGGGCTTTATCATAGGCCGGCCAGTTATCCCGGATCAGTTGCCAGTCCTCTTTTGCTACTGCCTCATGAACGCCATCCTCCGGATCGAGGTTTTTCCAGGATTGGGTTGGCATCATGATCGTCCCATCCGGCCCAACTGTTTCGATCAGCGCCTCAATCACAGTCTGCGCGCCGCCACAGACGTAACCGATTTTGCTCATGGAAGTGTGCACGATCACGGTGCTTCCTGCTTTCAGTCCAAGGGCATGGAATGCTTCCTTGATATCTGTCTTTAAGATCAGTTTCATGGTTCTCTCCGTTTCCGTTATTCGAAGTTCATGGGATAATTGCAAAGGCTACAATCCACATCACGCATGTTTTCCGGTATCCCGGCACCAGACAGCGATCGTAGAGATGAGCGTCAGGGGAAGCGCATCAGAATAAGGAATCTGAATGGCGCCTTTGCTGTACCTGAAACCATGCTTGTCCAGCTCATCTGCAAAATGCTGAACCGCCTCCGGACCAGGATAAAGGCCAATGTGCTTTTTCTGTGCGGCAAAGTGGATGATGTTGTGGCCTTGCCAATAGGTCGGCATGGACCATGAAATCTTCTCCATGGCATTGGGCAGTTCATTCCGAATGGCTTCTCTGACGCACTGGAGCTGATTCCGGATTTTCTCATCCTGTGCCTGGATGTACTCATCTATTGTCATTGGTGCTGCTCCATAAAAGGGGGATGGCCCTGATTATATATTTCTGAAAATGGGTGGGAATGGGCATAGCGGTCTATCTGACCGTAACAGAATAGACTTTTTCAATGCGCTTGCCGAAGAAGAGCGCCATGGCCTCAATGGTATAGGTGCCTGGCTGCAGGGGAAGACCTGTTTCATCAAGCATGTCCCAGGACAGGTACTGGATGTTTTCCTTCGAGGGGCGGGTCAGCTCGCCGTAATAGAGCCGGCGGATCTCAACCCCGGAATCGTCATAGATGGAGATCCTGAAGATGGACGGTGCAGAGAGGTCAAGGCGGATGGTCAGATTCTCATCGGGATGGAGCGGCGAGGGCGGCAGATTCAGATCGAAATCCGGGTCGCCGTCATTTTCTGACTGGATGGCCAGGAGGCGTTCGGCACACAGTTGGGGCATGCCGTTTTCATCGGAGGCAAACATCTGGAAAATGAGATAGCCGCTGTTTTCGCGGTTCGCCGGGGCGATGGACAGCGTTCGCGTCTTGCCTCCGCGGCCTGTTGCCTCGGGTGATTCACTGTCGGGGATGACAATGGGCTCTGCCCAGTTCCAGTGATCGTCCTCATAGGGAATGAGGCGGTATTCAATAAGCGCATCCCTGGTGACATTGAAAGAGAAGTGGAACGCGGTATTCGTGCTGCTGATCAGCTGCGAGCCGCAGGAAAAGCCGGCAACCGGTTTGCTGAGCGCGCCGGATGTGCAGCAGGGCACAAGCAGCGTATCTGGTGCAGCAGAGGCGATCTGACAGGTCGAGGACGCGACGGTTCGCTTTACCCAGAGTGCCAGTTCCCGCAGAGACACATTGTCGTCACCGTCTGTATCGGCATCCAGATGTCCGTAGAGGCCGAGGCCGGAACAGATCGCTTCTGAAAAGAAGGATACAGCGCCCTTTGACACCTGCTGGTGCGCGTAATACCAGGCGGATTCCGTTCCAAGGGATGAGGTCATGACATGGAGGTTTGCGGGCAGCGGACGGGGCGCATCATCTGTACCGTGGCCGATGAACGCACCGGAATAGCATGCATCAAGCACCAGGAGGACATTGCCCTGAATGGGGGCAAGCAAATCCATGAGCGTGTCTGCATCCAGATTCGCCTCGGTGGTTCCATCTGATAAAATGAGATGGGCAGGCACATCCCCCTCCTGGCCTAACCCGTGTGTGCACAGGTAAAAGATGGAGAGATCTCCGTCTGCGGCCTGGCTGAAAGATGCATCAAGACTGGCCTGAAGCGCGGAAACGGAGTCGAGGGTGCCATCTTCAACGCGGATGCTGTCCTCGGGAATACCACTATGCACAAAGGTGTTTCTTAACAGTGACAGATTGCCTGAGGCGGAATCGCCAAGGTCGGGCATGGTGGAAAATTCGCGGCATGCGGCAAGTAGGACGCGTGTTTCACTGAGTGCAGTGCCGGATGCGACAGAGAAGGCAAGGACAAGAAATAGACAAAAAAGAAGATGGGGTATACAAAGCCCTGACTGCATTCTCTGTCCTCCCTTCGGCATGATTCGATATTGTACGGGTTTTGAGGTTAAAAAGCAAGCAGAGACGGCCACTTCCACCGGGCAATCCGGGAAGGTCAGTCGCCGGCAGAAACGGGAATCCGATTTTGCAATGCACCGGATGCCTGTTTTCTTTCTGCGGGCGGCTTGCAGGGACCATGCCGGTTTACCTGAGACCGGATGCGGTGAACGTGTTTAATAAAAAAACTGGTAAAACTTACACGCATATTTACAAAGAATTGGTAAGGAATGCATCTCACTGACCCATATTGATTGAAGTTTGACAGGCAATAATGTATAATTGTCAAATGGGGTTGAACTATATGGAGTTAGAGTTACCGGGACGGAAAGCACAGATGTCCGGGCATGAACAGGACGAGGGCTGCTGCAGTGAACGGTCTGGCCCCGGATGCGTCCTGAAAAGGGAATGGTTTGAAGACATTCTGAGGACAAACTGTCAGATCCCTGCGGGCAGTACAGTAATTATTGCTTGCAGCGGCGGTGCGGATTCCATCGCGCTGCTTGCGCTGTTCAGGATGGTTCGGCTCACCTATCCGTTAAACCCGGTCTGTGTGCATATCGAACACGGCATCCGAGGTGCGGCGTCAAGAGACGATGCGGCCTTTGTGGAGCAGCTGTGCAGGGAATGGCAGATCCCGTTTCGGCTATATGAACTTAATGTGCCGGATGCCGCAATGGAAAGGCATGCAGGCATTGAGGCGACGGCGCGGGAGATGCGCTACAGCGCACTTAAGGCGGCTAAGCAGTCTGAGCATGCGGTTGCCATTGCTGTCGCACATCACAGACGGGATCAGGCGGAGACCATTCTCATGCATATGATGCGCGGCTGCGGTACGGATGCGCTTGCCGGAATGCAGTGGCGGGAGAACGGGATCATAAGACCATTTCTGCAGACAGATCCGGAGGATCTCAGAACGTTCCTGCGGGAACAGCAGATCTGCTGGCGTGAGGACCTGACCAATTCGGATACCGCGTACACGCGAAACCGCGTCAGGCACTGCGTTCTGCCAGAGATGGAAAAGGCATACCCGGGCACGGAAATGGCAATGTGCCGCCTCGGACAGGCCGCTGCGCGGGACAGAGCGTATTTCAGCGAACTTGTTGCTGGACTGTCCCTGCCGGAACGGGCGCTTAGGTTTCCCGCCGGACTGGCCCTGCCGTCTGAAGTGCTCAGAACGCTGCATCCGGCGGTCAGCTCACGGGCGATTGTTGAACTGATCCGGCTTTCCGGATTGCCGGCACAGGGACGGGATAAAATAGAGGCCGTGCTGAACCTGCTCAGGGCTTCCCAGGAAAGCGCTGAAAACCTGGAAGGCGGCGGGCGCGCCAGACTTTGGCGCGGGCTGCTGATACTGGTACGCCAAGAGACAGGGGCCAGGAAAGCCGTGCCACTGTGCCTGGACGGACAAGTTGAGACTGTTTACGGGACCTTCTCAGTGCATGAAGCCCGGCCAGGTGAAACCGGAGACGGACGCATGTCCCAGGTGTTTCCGGCAGACTGTCTTAAGGGCGCGGTCATCACATCAGTGACCTGTGACGGACGGTTTCAGCCGTTTGGCAGGCCAAATGGGGATGGAACTGCAATGTCTTTCCTGACAAAGGTGCCACTGCCGGCGGAGATCCGGGAAAGGCTGCCTGTCGTTGCAGATGGCACCGGCGAGGTGCTGTGGATTCCAGGCGTCCGGCCGTCTGAACGGGCGCGCGGTGCCTGTGACCAGCGGGTCAGGATTGACTGGGACGGCGGGCGCGATGTGGCAGGAATCGTGCAGTATGCGCGCGGGAACTACTAAGCTGCCGGCATAATATGGGCTGTCCTGTCATCTGCAGCTTTGCAGATGATTTCAGATACATCGAAAAGATATGGAGGAGGAACGAATATGGATAAGACATCAATGCTCTATCAGGACATGGAAGACGAGCTCCTCATAACACGTGACAGGATTGCCGAGCGCATTCGTGCACTGGGCGAACAGATCACAAAGGATTACGCAGACGGGAATCTGGTTTGCGTGAGCATCCTGAAGGGATCTGTATTCTTCTTCGCAGACCTGATCCGGGAGATTGACCTGCCGCTGACCATTGATTTCATTCAGGCATCCAGCTACGGCGATTCCACGAAGAGTTCCGGCTTTGTCCATATCAAGAAGGATCTGGACCGGGATATCGAAGGAAAGGATGTGCTCCTGATTGAGGATATCGTGGACAGCGGACGGACGCTGGCCTACCTCAAGACGATGCTGAAAGAGCGCGGCGCTAACTCCATCCGGATTGCGACGCTGCTTGACAAGCCGGAGGGGCGCCAGGTGGAGATGGAGGCGGACTATGTCGGCTTCATCATCCCCAATGCCTTTGTGGTAGGTTACGGACTGGATTATGCTGAAAGATACCGGAATATCCCTGAAATCGGTATTCTTCGCCCAAGGGTTTATCAGGGATAAAGTTTGGAGGCGTACCCTGTTTGAATGATAATCGAATGAACCGAAATTTCATCTTTCCACTGATTCTCATCCTGGTTCTGCTTGTGGTCTCTCAGTTCGCATCTACCATGATGCTGAGCAACAACCGCGGCGCACAGATTGAGAGCAGCAAGCTGCTCTCATACATTGACCGGGACATGATTGATGCAATCGCCATTGAGGGAACGACGGCGTATGCGCATCTCAAGGTGAGCTCCATTCCCATCAATGAGTTTTCGAGCTCAAGCTATGATTTTTCTGCAGTCATATCCAGCGATTTCGTGCTGAACTGCCGGCAGATTGCCGCCAAAAAGTCCGGGGAGCCGGTGGAAACCGTCAGCGTCCTGGACCTTGGCTATGAGCTCTACTACATCAAGAACAACACGCCGACCTGGCTGATCGAGATGATTCCCTATGTGATCACCATGGGTCTGCTGATAGTGTTCTGGGTGGTCATGGTCCGCCAGCAGGGCGGGGCCGGGCATATGCTGGGCTTTGGACACAGTCCGGCCCGCGTCTATGAGAGCCGGCGGAGCAACATCAAGTTTTCGGATGTGGCCGGTGCGGTCGAGGAAAAAGAGGAAATGATGGAACTGGTCGAGTTCCTCAAGAATCCGAGACGTTTCACAGAGGTCGGTGCACGCATTCCCAAGGGCGTGCTGCTGGTCGGCCCTCCGGGCACCGGCAAGACGCTCATGGCAAAGGCCGTTGCCGGCGAGGCCGGAGTGCCGTTTATGTCGATCTCCGGCTCTGACTTTGTCGAAATGTTTGTCGGTGTCGGCGCCAGCCGTGTAAGGGACCTCTTTGAGCAGGCGAAGCGTCATTCCCCGTGCATCGTCTTCATTGATGAAATTGACGCTGTCGGACGCCGGCGCGGTGCCGGTCTGGGCGGTGGACATGACGAACGGGAGCAGACACTCAACCAGCTGCTGGTGGAAATGGACGGCTTTGCGCCGAATGAGGGCGTTATCGTGCTCGCAGCTACGAACCGGAAGGATATTCTGGATCCGGCGCTGCTGCGTCCGGGCCGCTTTGACCGGCAGATCTCGGTTGGATATCCGGATGTGCGTGGACGCGAGGCGATCCTCAAGGTGCACTGCGCGGACAAGCCGCTGGATGATGACGTCGATCTTGCAACCGTTGCCAAGCGTACGCCGTACTGCTCGGGCGCGGATCTTGAGAACATCATGAACGAGGCAGCCATTCTCTGCGCGCGTTCCGGGCTCAAAAAGATCAATGCGAGGAACATCAGCGACGCCATCGAGCGCGTGCAGATAGGTCCTGAGAAGCGGAGTCATCTGGTTTCTGAGGCTGACAAGCGTCTGGTTGCTTATCATGAGGCAGGTCATGCCATTGTAGGCGAACTGCTGGAAGGCTGCGATGCCGTCCATCTGGTCACCATCATGCCGCGCGGCGGCAGCGGCGGACATACCCTCCTGCTGCCTGAAAAGGAAAGCGACTTTACGACGCGTCAGCAGCTCCTTGACTACATTGCCATGGCACTTGGCGGCTATGCGGCCGAGAGTCTGGTGCTCGGTCAGGTGAGCACAGGCGCCTCATCAGATCTGCAGCGTGCGACGGATATCTGCCGGCGCATGGTCATGCAGTACGGCATGAGCGATGACATGGGACCGATCTTCCTCGGCAGCAACCATGATGAGCCGTTTGTGGGCATGGAGTACGGTTCCCATTCGAAGGCGTACAGCGAGACGGTGGCCGCCCGGATTGACAACGAGGTCCAGCGCAAGATGAATGATGCGCTTGAACGGGCCAAGAAGATCCTGAGCGAACACCGGGCGCAGCTGGATGCGCTCACCCTCCTCCTGATTGATAAAGAGACAATCGACCGGAAAGAATTCGAGGCCTTCATGTATCAGCAGGCAGGTTTGCTGCAGAGCCCTTCTGAGCCTATGGAGGCATGATTCACAGAAAGGCATGAAAGCAGCTGCTCAGTGCATTTGTTACAACTTACAATCCGCAGAAAACCGGCAGAAAATGCCGGCTTTCTGTTTATGAGAACAGGCGAGACGGGCATCTGCCGATTCCTGGAACGGTCCGGTTCAGATGTTGAAAGGAGCCGAAAATGCAGCAAAGCAGTCCGCAGTGTCTAAGCGAAAGTGTTGACCTGCATATGCATTCCCGCGCAAGTGACGGGACACTGACACCCTCGCAGCTGATGGAAGCGGCGAAGATAGCCGGCATGCAGCTATGCGCACTTACCGACCACGACACCTGCGCAGGGTTTGCTGAGGCAGATCTGGCCGCCGAGCGGCTCGGGATC
>JAFSZW010000232.1 GCA_017458865.1 Clostridia bacterium | reverse complement strand
CGACGGTGTGCTGTTCATCACATCGGATGACGGTGTCGGGTATCTTGACAGTTCCCTTGTGTTCCATCGGATCAACACAAACAATTTCAACAACTCCATTGACCACATGCTTGTGGATTACCAGGGAAATTTCTGGTTTACTTCCTCACGTCTCGGTCTGCTGCGGATGGCACAGTCCTCTTTTAAGGATATCTACAGCAACATTGGCATGGATAGCCGCGTCTGCAATTCGGTTGAAATGTGGAATGGGAACTTTTATATCGGTACAGACAAGGGTCTAGATGCTGTGGACAGTCAGTGCAGACACCGTGTTGTCAATACACTGACAGAACAGATGAGTGGCATAAGGATTCGCTGTCTCAAGGTGGATAGTCAGGGCGCCCTCTGGATCTGCACGTATCGCGGAGGTCTCATGGAGATTGAAGCGGACGGGACACAGCATCTGTATACGGAAACAGATGGTATGTTTGGCGATTATCTTCGAACAGTGACTGAGCTCAGGGATGGCACGATCGTGGCAGGCGGTGATACTGGAATATCCTTTATCCGGGATCACAAGGTCACAAAAACGATTAAGAAATCGGACGGTCTTACCAATCCCATGGTTATGTCAATCATCGAACTGGATGATGGACGGATTCTTGCAGGTACGAATGGCGAAGGCATAGCGATTATTATAGATGGTCAGGTTAAGGAAACAATTGCCAGGAAGAAAGATGAGCTGCTCTCCGGTGTTATTCTCCGTCTGGTCCAGGACCCCAAATCATCGG
This sequence comes from Clostridia bacterium, assembly GCA_017458865.1. Taxonomy (GTDB): domain Bacteria; phylum Bacillota; class Clostridia; order Christensenellales; family Aristaeellaceae; genus Ventricola. Next base: position 3,494 of record JAFSZW010000232.1, on the reverse strand, counting down.
GCGTCTTTGTGGTTACAAGCAACAGCCTGTGTTATCTGGAAGAGAATGGATCGGTCCGCCCCCTTGTCCGGTTTCCGTATTATAATAACTATGATATCTGGGTGAAGGATGAGAATACGCTGTTTGTCATGAGCAGTGCCGGTATTTATATAACTGAACGGGATGATCTGGTTGAGGGAGAGGGACCGCTTACATATGACCTTCTTGATGCGAGGCGCGGCCTCAGCAGCGCGCTGACCGCAAATTCATGGAACTATGCCAGAGACGGTATTCTTTATCTGCCGTGCGATACTGGCATCTTTTCCATCGATTCTGATAACTATGACAGCGGTGCAAAGACGTACCGTATGTCCATCGCGTCTATGCGAATAGACGGCGAACTTGAGCGCATTGAACGTGGCATGCCCATTCACATTGATCGAAATGTGTCACGTATTGAACTTTATCCTGAGATCATCAACTATACCATTCAGGACCCCAATACAGGCTACATGCTTGAAGGGTTTGATGCGAACTGGACAGTCATGCCGCGCAGCGAACTGACATCTATCGTTTACACGAATCTGCTTCCTGGAAATTACACATTGCATCTGGCAGTTTTTGATAATCAGGATCAGATTCTGGAACAACGTCAGTACCGCATTATAAAAGAACGGGAAATCTACGATTACAGTTGGTTCAACGTCTACATCATTGTAGTTGCAATGCTGGCAGCGGTATGGTTTGCTGTGTATCTCTTCTTCACGTATGTCAGGCGCAAGATGGAACGCCAGCAGCGGGAGATTGAGCTAAAGGACCGACAACTTGAAATGGGCAATCAGACCATCCTGGCTATTGCCAACACGGTTGACGCCAAGGATGTGCGGACAAGCCAGCATTCGCTTCGTGTCTCGATCTATTCGAAGATGATCGGCAAGGAACTCGGATTCAGCGATGAGGAATGCGATAACCTTGAGCGTGCAGCCCGCATGCATGACAGAGGAAAGATCGGCATACCGGACAGGATCCTCAACAAGCCGTCAAGACTTGATGAGGATGAGTACAAAACCATGCAGAGCCATGTCACACGCGGCGCGGCAATTCTGAAGGGCTTTACACTCATAGATCATGCGGTGGACGGTGCACTTTACCATCATGAGCGTTACGATGGGAAAGGATATCCAAACGGTCTCAAAGGCGAGGAGATTCCGCTTTACGGCCGTATCATTGGCGTAGCAGATGCCTTTGACGCCATGACAGCCAACCGCGTGTACCGCAAGCAGATGGATTTTAACTATGTGCTCAATGAGATGCGCAATGGTCGCGGTACGCAGTTTGATCCACAGTTTGTGGATATTCTTCTCAAACTGATTGAAGATGGAAAGATAGACCTCAAGAAACTGTATTCCGGACACACGGATGACAGCGATGAGACGAAACAGGAAAGCTGATTATCATCAGTCGCTCCATTCGGCTATAGGTACCTGTTTTGCAGCTGGTTGCTCGGTTAATGAACCGGACTTCCAGCTCTGCAGGACCAGCGGCCATAGACGAAGACGGATATATCAGTGGAGGATACGACATGAAACGTGTATATATTGCTACTGTGGCCACTGCGCTTTTTCTGCTTGTGGCATTCGGTTTTCTGTTTAGTCCCAAAAGTCCCATGAACTCGGGCATCCTGCGTGTGGGCTTCATCTATGAGAATGATGAGAGCACTCCATATACCTATAATTTCACATTGGCTGAAAAGGCGCTTGAGGATGATTATAAAAACCGTGTAGAGGTATTTGCGTTTCGAAACGTCCTTGACAGTGAGACGGGCGAACCGCTTCAGGAACTGATTGACAAAGGCTGCGGGATCATCTTTACAAACGGATTCAGCGAACAGTTCAGGGAAATAGCCCTCAGTAATCCCGATGTGCAGTTCTGCCAGGTTTCATATTTCGATACCAGCAGTACAGAACTCCCGGCGAATTATCACACGTTTAACGGCGAAACATACCAGTATCAGTATGTTAACGGACTTGCCGCCGGCATTAAGCTACGCGACATGATTGACAATGGTGTGATTAAGCCGGAACAGGCAGTGATTGGTTTTGTCGGCAACTTTCCAAACCCGGATGTTATTTCAAGCTTTACGGCTTTCCTGCTGGGTGTCCGTTCAGTAGCGCCTGAGGCGGTGATGAGGGTCAACTATACATATGCATGGAGCAGCTATACCCGTGAGAAGGATAGCGCAAAAACGCTGATTGACGAGGGATGTGTGGTCATTGCGCAGCAGTCCCATACGCTCGGACCGGCAGTTGCCTGCGAGGAGGCGGCTAAGGATCATACGGTGTTCCATGTCGGAAATCACCAGAACATGCTTGATGTTGCGCCGACAACAAGTCTCATTTCAGGCAGGGTCAACTGGACGCCATACATCATTGGCGCAGTGGATGCGATTCTTAAAGGCCGTTCGATCGAACGGAGTGTCAAGGGCACTCAGCATGGCAGAGATATGAGTGCGGGATTTGCTGAAAACTGGGTGGAAATGCTTGAACTGAACAATCATATTGCGGTTCCTGGAACGCAGAAGCAACTGAATCAGGCTGTAGAGATGTTCAAGAGGGGTAAACTGAGCGTCTTTAAGGGTAACTACACCGGGGTGGATCCAAACAATCCAGATGATACAATTGATCTGTCCAAAGGTTATACGGAGAACGCAAAATCCTCATTCCCGTCATTCCATTACATTCTGCAGGACTGCATCACAGTAGAAAACTGACACTTTCTACGTGTCGATCTGCAATGATATGACACGCGGTTATTGCTGGCTTAACGGGTAAAGCCAGTGTTTGTTTCGGAGGTTGTTGTGATGACAGACAGGGAAATCATAGGTTTTCATCTGGTAACTGAACCTTATGGGTGTTTCAGCAACTGGCACGCATCCGATTTTACCTATGCCGGCGTCCGGTATAACTGTGTAGAACAGTACATGATGGCACAGAAGGTACGGATGGGACAACGGGATGATCTGGCGGAACAGATCATGGCGAGCAAAGATCCGGCGAGAATTAAGGCACTGGCCGGCAAAGACAGTTTCAGGGAATACGGACGCATCAGCGGCATATGGGAAAAATACCGGCGGCAGATCGTGAAACGGGGTGTCAGGGCAAAATTCAGCCAGGACCCCGAATCATTGCGAGTCCTGCTGGATACAGGATATGCATTGCTTGCGGAATGTGCCAGACAGGATACAGTGTGGGGAATTGGGATCAATCTGAATAACCCTGTATGGAAGGATGAAAAGAACTGGCGGGGCAGCAACATACTCGGTCAGATCCTGATGGAAGTCAGGGATGAGCTTCGATGGGAAACAGAGGCCAAAGGGAGTGCAAGATATGTCGATTACCGGATGGCGGACAGCATTCCGGAATGGCGGATGCCAGTTGGACATCTGAGGCGCTTCCCTCAGTACGGCTCAGCTGTTCATCTCTATGCGGCTCAGCTTGAGGCAGGACCGGCTCTGG
>JAFSZW010000231.1 GCA_017458865.1 Clostridia bacterium | reverse complement strand
TATTTCTCCGCGTTTGTTCTTTGGTAAATCAACACCAACAATTCGTGCCATATCTTGTATTTAATTTGTTTATCCTTGACGTTGTTTGAATTTGGGATTCTTTTTATTGATGACGTAAAGGCGACCTTTACGACGGACGATCTTGCAATCGTCGGTTCTCTTCTTGATGGATGCTCTAAGTTTCATATTGTGTTGTTTTTTAATATCTGAACTTGATTCTGCCTTTGGTCAGGTCGTAGGGAGACATCTCCAGTTTGACTTTGTCGCCAGGGAGGATCTTGATGTAATTCATCCGCATCTTGCCGGAGATATGGGCCGTGATGACGAGCCCGTTCTCCAACTCCACCCGGAACATGGCATTGGACAATGCCTCGATGATGGTGCCGTCTTGCTCTATGGATGCTTGTTTCGACATATAGTTTATTTTTTTCCTTCGATGTAGTCAAAAGTGGACAGCAGGTCCGCCTGGTGCTTGCCGATGGCCACCGTCAGCTCGAAATGGGCTGATGGCTGGTGGTCACGCGTACAGATGGTCCATCCGTCCCGTTCCTGGTAGATATCCCGTTTGCCCAGGTTGATCATGGGCTCGATGCAGATGGTCAGGTTCTCCTTGAGCCTGCATCCGGCACCGCGGTGTCCATAGTTGGGAACTTCAGGGCGCTCGTGCAGTCGTTTGCCGATACCGTGTCCGACCATCTCGCGCACTACGGAGTAGCCGTGCTGCTCGCAGAAGCTCTGGATGGCGTATCCGATATCACCCATACGGAATGCCGGGTCGCCTTCTCGATGCCTTTGAACAACGAAAGACGGGTCGTCTCGAGAAGCTGTTTCACTTCGGGAGCGACTTCCCCCACGCAGAACGTATAGGCGCTGTCGCCGTTGAATCCGTTCAAGATTGCTCCGCAGTCGACTGAAACGACATCACCTTCTTTCAGAATCACTTCTTTCGAAGGAATGCCGTGAACGACCTGGTCGTTCACCGAAGTGCACAGCGTGGCGGGGTAGCCGGCATATCCCTTGAATCCGGGGATGCCGTGGTTGTCACGGATAAACGTCTCGGCTATGGAATCCAAGTCCCATGTGGAGACGCCCGGCCGGACATGTTTACCTACCTCAGCCAGCGTACGCGACACCAAATCGCCGCTCAGCCTCAGTAACTCAATCTCTTCGGATGTCTTTACTATCATCAAAGAACGTTATCTCTTGTCTTATATGCTGCTTCTTCCTTTGATGCGGCCGGTCTTCATCAGACCGTCATAGTGTCTCATCAGCAAATGGCTTTCAATCTGCTGCAGCGTATCGAGCACCACACCGACCATGATAAGCAGGGTGGTACCGCCGAAGAACTGAGCAAATTGTCCCTTAATGCCCAAAAGAGCCGCAAAGGTAGGGAAAATTGCAATAAGCGCCAAAAATATCGAGCCGGGCAGAACCAGTCGCGACATGATCTCATACAGGTATTCGATAGTCTTTTTGCCGGGTTTGACACCGGGGATGAAACCGCCGTTGCGCTTCATGTCTTCGGCCATCTGGTTCGGGTTGATGGTAATGGCCGTATAGAAGTACGTGAAGGCTACGATGAGCAGGCCGAACACCAGATTGTACCAGAAACTGTGCATGTTCAGGAAGGCCGATGTGAACGAACTGACCTTCTCGTCGCTCGATGCATAGCCGGCCAGCACCACCGGAATGAACATCAACGCCTGGGCGAAGATGATCGGCATGACGCCCGCCGCATTCACTTTCAGCGGGATATAGTGCCGGACACCGCCATACTGCCGATTGCCTACGATGCGTTTGGCATACTGTACGGGAATCTTGCGCGTTCCCTGTACCAGCCCGACCGAGAGACCGATGACAATCAGCCAGGCCACCAGTTCGACCAACAGCGCGACACCGCCACCCTGGCCTTCCAGACGGACTGCAAACTCCTGCACGAGTGCCTGGGGCAGACGGGCAATGATACCGATCATGATGATCAGGGAAATACCGTTTCCGATGCCCTTGTCGGTGATCTTTTCACCCAGCCACATGATGAACATGGTGCCGGCGATGAGGATGATCACGGCCAGCGGCACGCTGAAATTGGGGGAGAATGCCGCCGGGGAACGCTGTTTCAGGTTGATGAGGTAAGCAGCGCCCTGGAAAATCAGGATGACCACCGTCAGATAACGGGTAATCTGGTTGATCTTCCGGCGTCCGCTCTCACCTTCGCGCTGCATCTTCTG
>JAFSZW010000230.1 GCA_017458865.1 Clostridia bacterium | reverse complement strand
TGGATCACCTGACCCGGGGCGACGATCTCAGAGGGGTGCTTTACGCGGTGCCAGGCCAGATCGGTCACATGGATGAGTCCATCCACGCCGCCGATGTCAACAAAGGCGCCGAAGTCAGTCAGGCGGCGAACGGTACCGTTCACGATCTGACCAGCCTCAATATTCTCCCATGCCTTCTTCTTCTCTTCGTTGAGATAGGCCTTGCGGCTGGCCACGATGCGGTGCTTGCTCTTGTCGACCTCAATGATCTTGACGTTCATTGTCTTGCCGACGAAATCACCGATGTTGTCCACATAACGGCGAGCCAGATGGGATGCAGGGATGAACGCACGAACGCCCTGTACATCCGCGATCAAGCCGCCATTAACAGCCTCACGGCCTACGGCTTCAACGCACGCACCGGCGTCGCACTCAGCAATCAGTCGATCCCAGCTCTTGCTGGCTGCGACCTTGCGCTCAGACAGCAGTACATAGCCCTCGCCATCATTCAGCTTGATGATCTCAGCCTCAATGGCATCGCCAACCTTGCAATCCGTGCTTACAAGATCGTTGCTCTTGATGAAGCCATCAGCTTTTCCAGGAATGCTGACAACCACACCATCGCTCTCCAACTGTTCAACCTTGCCGGTGACTATCTGACCGGGGCGAATCTTGCTGGTCTTCTCTTCTTCCTTGAGCATCGCAGCAAAATCTTCAGTGGATTCGGAAACGGGGTTTTTCTCAATGTCGTTCATCAGTTACTACCTCCTAAAGTATCTCAAACGGGTGGTAAACCCGGTTGAATCAATCATTTATATTAACGGCTTTGGGCCGTTAACAGCTCATTCAAACAGCTGCCGGATACGGTTTACTACCTCATCCAGGAGCCATTGAGGGGTGGATGCGCCGGCGGTTACCGCCACGCAGTCCGTCTCGCGGATTCCATCCACAGGCACCTCATCCGCGGTTTCAATCAGATACGACCTTGCACACCGCTGTCTGCAGGTCTCATACAGCTTATTGGTATTGGAGCTGTTGTGTCCGCCGACGACGATCATGACGTCCGCATCCGCAGACAATGCCTCTGCTTCCTGCTGGCGCTGGCTCGTTGCCGCACAGATCGTGTTGCGGACCGTAAGATCCGGCACCATGCCTTTGAGCACCTCAAGCACCGACTCAAATCGTTCCCGCTTGATGGTTGTCTGTGCAACCACCAGTGCACGCCTCGGCAGAACCCTGCCGGACACCTCTTTGGGATCTGAGAAGATGAATGCCTCTCCCACAGCCCAGCCGGCAATTGCACGTACCTCGGGATGCTCCGCCTCACCGACGATGATGACTGCATCACCGCCTGCACTGTACTCGCGCACCAGCCGGTGAATCGCGGCAACATGCGGACAGGTGGCATCTATGACCGGAATATGAAGCCGTTTCGCTTCGCTGTAGATCTCCGGTGCCACACCATGCGAACGGATAATCAGCGTCTGTCCGGGTTTTACCTCACCCGGGCTGTCAACCGACGCAATCCCCGCCTGCCTGAGCCGCTCCACTTCCTGCGGATTGTGGATCAGCGGTCCCAGTGTGGCACAGTCTGTTCCCGCCTCAATACAGCGGTACGCCTCCTCAGCGGCGCGCTTGACGCCGAAGCAGAACCCGGCGTTCTTCCCAATCAGTATTTTCATCCGTATATCCTGTGTGCAAGGCATAAAGTCCCTTCAGCATATTATGAAGACTTTACTCCAAAAATGCAACACTCTTTTTGAAAAAAAGTTGCTTTTTCAAGAAAAAACAGCGATTTTAGGCCTGTTTTCCCACTTCTGAGGCCGGCATAAGCGATTTTCCGCCGCTCAGATGGGCAAATGCACCCTCCATTCTGTGTGTCAGAATGTCGCATGTCTCCTTGTTCATCCGGCCGCTTCTCAGATCTCCCATCTCAATTGGCCTGCCGACCTTGACGAGAATCGGACGGAAGATCCGGTAATTGCCGTCAATATAGACTGGCAAAATCTCGCAGCCGGACTTGAGCGCCAGCAGGGAGGCCCCGCCCAGCAGCGGGCCCATATATCCGGTCTTTGAGCGCGTTCCCTCAGGGAAAATGCCCAGCGTATTTCCGGACTTGATCACACCCATGGCCGTCCGAATCGAGGCCATGTCGCTGTGTCCCCGGTCAACGGGAAATGCATGCAGGTGAGTAAAGCACCAGCCAAGGAATTTGTTGCCAAACAGTTCCTTCCTGGCCATGAAATGGATCTCACGATCCCGGACACATATGCCAAGCGTCAGCGGGTCAAGCATGTTCTGATGGTTGGCCATCAGGATCACAGGCCGCCCCTCCGGGATATTCTCCCGTCCCTCAAAGCGCATGAAGAAGAACAGCTTCGCGATTATGAAGTAAATCGAAATGATCACGGTATAGAAGATCGTCCGCTTCGGCTCCACGGGCGTCTCAGCATCCTTGTCCGGCGCCTTCGCATCATGCCCGGCCGCAGGCTTCACCGTCTCTGCAGCCGACTTTGCACCTGCCTCGGCCGCAGTCGCAGGCGTCTGCTCTGCAGCCTCAGTCACCGGCATCGTCTGAGCTGCAGCCGCACTGCCGGTGGTTTTCTCATTGCTTTCCATATACACGCTCCACGATTTGCAGAATCGCCTCTACGGATTCATCAAAACTCATATTGCTCGTATCCAGAAGCACGGCATCCTCCGCCTGACGCAGCGGATCCGTTGCCCTTGTCATGTCCTGCAGATCCCGCTGGTTGAGCGCATCCAGCACTTCCTGATAGCTGGTCGTATCGCCTGCTGCCAGGTTCTGCTCATAGCGCCGCCGTGCCCGGACCTCAGGTGAGGCCGTCAGATAAATCTTAGCCGGTGACTTATCCAGCACAACTGTACCAATATCCCGGCCGTCAATCAGCATATCCGCCTCAGCTGCCATACGCTTCTGCGCAGCAACCATGGCTCTGCGCACTGCCGGCCAACTGGACGCGCTGCTGGCTGCCGCGGATACCTCTCCGGTCCGAATCAGCCCGGTCACATCCTCTGTGCCCAGATAGGTATGCTGCATCCCGTCCTCATACCGGACTGAAACATTTACATCACTGATATGCTGTGTGACCGCCTGCTCATCCATCGGGTCAACACCCATGCGAAGCATGGCCAGGCCAAAAGCACGGTACATTGCACCCGTATCCAGGTGCAGAATATTGAGACGCTTTGCCACCGCGTCCGAAACGCTTGATTTTCCGGCCCCAACCGGACCATCTATCGCAATGTTTACAGGCATTGTATCCATTCCTTCCACGGCAGTGCCAAAGCATCCTCAAAGACAGCTTCATGCCCTGCCGGATGTGCCTCGCTTGCACGCCTTACTAACATCTCTTTATTATATGTGATTTCGCCCTTTTTTTGCAACCCCCGTGTTTTCTGTCAGTGGAGCGCACACTGTATCCAGTTTTAGTTAATACATCTCCACTTTTATTTAATTTACAGATATATTCTCACTTATATCCTCCACTTTCTTTCAGATTTAACGATTAGCTCGGATAATTTGCCCCACACTGCTGCTTTATGCTATAATAACATCGTATATTATTTTTTCGTCCCGCACATTCCGTGTTTTTTCTGGTTCTCAAGTGACAACGCTGGCAGGGCCACACGCGGAAACGCTGCCAGGAAAAGCGCTCGACATTTATCCCCGGAGCGGTCCCGGCAAGCAAATCCAAAGGAGCGATCATCATGTATGCATTTGATACCAGCACAGGCAGGCGGAAAAGCAAGCGTCGTGCACGCATGCTCCTCATCATCATCTTTATTCTGCTCATCCTCCTGGCAGGCATCACCTTTACCCTGGTCAAAACCCGTAATTTCGAGTCTACAACCCGTGATGTGCTCATTTCCCGCGCGATCTCCGAGGCCGGCGATGCGCAGACCACTGTATACCGTCTGACACAGTCTAGCGGCACCAATTCTGCTGCGCTGCTCGCCGGCGTCAGGTCACACATTTACTGCCTGCAATGTCTCAATACGCTGGCAGGCAATATCTATGGTGCCGGAACCGTCATTGTCGATCCCGAGCTGCTGAACCGCTGCACCTCAACGCTGGACCTGGCGGATGTCAGGCTGCAGGCAGGCAACGTGCTGACCGAACAGTTCACGGTCCTGCGCGATCAGGTTAACGAAGTTGCCGCCACGTTCAATCTCAACTGATTCCAGGAGCCGCTTATGAGTGATACGGAACGTTATTCTGAGATGCTTTCCATTCTTGAACAGCTGTACCCGGATGCCCGCCCGGCCCTGCATTTTGACAGCCCGTTTCAGCTGCTGGTCGCCGTGATCCTCTCCGCCCAGTGCACCGATGTAAAGGTCAATATGGTCACCCCGGCGCTTTTCAGCCGCTATCCGGACCCGCAGTCCCTGGCGCAAGCGAACCTGCCTGATGTGGAGGACATCATACATACCTGCGGGCTTTACCACAACAAAGCCAAAAACCTCATCGCCATGGCCGATATTCTCACCAGTCAGTACGGCGGCGAAGTGCCGGACAGCCAGGAAGCGCTTGAGGCACTGCCCGGTGTCGGGCGGAAAACTGCCAATGTCGTCAGGGCATGTGCCTTTGGTGCGGATGCCATCGCTGTGGATACCCATGTATTCCGCGTCACTAACCGGCTTGGCCTTGCAGATGCCTCAGATGTTCTTGCGACCGAATACCAGCTCATGGAGCACATCCCCAGGCATCTCTGGAGCCGTGCTCACCACTGGCTCATCTATCACGGACGGCAGGTCTGCAGTGCTAGAAATCCCGCCTGCAGCAAGTGTCCATTGTCTGCGCTCTGCGAATACGCAAACGGCAATCCCAAAAACAAAAAATAACGGAATTCCCGTACTCCGGATTACTGAACCGGTGTGCGGGAATTCCGCTTATTTATGCATTCCCGGGCGCCATATAGAGTATGCGCTGAGTGCCATGCAGATGCAGCTCAGGTGCTGCAGCAGGAACGAAAACAGAGTCGCCCATTGCAAGCTCCATGCAGCCCCCGTCCCAGCAGAGCCGTCCGTCACTGAGTGCACAGAGAATCCTGAAACGGGTTGAATCCGGAGCAAGCATGGCATCGCTGCTCTCTCCCTCAAGCTCAAACAGTTCGAGAGAGAACGCCGGTTCATCTATATAGACCGTATGCCTGGCTCCATTTGCCTCGGAGACCGAACCAGTCATCGCGCTCATCTGCAGCTCCGGCCGAACCACGTCAAGTCCCTTTTCAATGTGCAGCTCACGGGATTTCCCGTTTTTGTCCACACGGTCCCAGTCATAGAAGCGGTAGGTTAGATCGCTGGACTGCTGGATTTCAGCAACAGAAATCCCGCCGCCAAGCGCATGGAGCATGCCTGCAGGGATGTAATAAACCTCACCCGGATGCACCACAACCGTATTCAGGCAGGCCTGCAGCACCTCGCCGCCTGCCGCACAGGCATCCCTCAGCTGTTCTTTCGTCACGCCCGGCTTAACGCCGTACACGATTTCAGCGCCGGGTTCAGCATTCAGGATGATCCAGGCCTCCGTCTTGCCCAGCTTGCCGCCCTCATTTACGCCCGCATACGCATCGTCCGGATGCACCTGCACAGACAGGCGGTCCGCAGCACTGATGAACTTGAGGAGCAGCGGAAATGTTTCGCCGACCTTTGTGCCGCGCATATCCGTTCCGCCGGATGCAAGCAGCTCAGTCAGCGTCGTGCCATCTGCCGCACGGCTCTCAAGACCCGGCAGCGCGGATACCTCAAGGCTCTCGCCTGTCCGCTCATCCGGAATCTGCTTACCAAATGCACGCAGTCCCGTTCCGCCCCATGGCGTCGCTGCACCGAATCGGAAACTGGGAATCATCTTGATTGGTTCAACCATACCATACACCTCATCTCTATCTTATCTGGTTCACTCAATATCGTGCCGCTTATCCGGCATATCCGCCTCAAAAGGGACCATCTACACGCAGATTACTCCGCCCTCTGGATGATCTCCTCCACTACAGCAGCCAGCAGTGTCTCCGCCGCCTCGGCAGCAGCTCTGTCACTGGCCGAAATGGACAGATAGCATTTCAGCTTGGGTTCTGTTCCGCTCGGCCGGACAACCAGGGAACAATTCCCGTCCAGCCTGAACTTGAGCACATTGGACTTTGGCAGATTGTCAAGGCCCTGACTGTAATCCAGCACCTCAGCCACAGAAAAGCTGCCGATCTTCCCGGTACAATTCCTGAAACCGTCCATGATGCGTTGCATCCGCTCAAAGCCCGCAGAACCGTCAAAATTATACGAATGCTGCGTATTGAGACAGACACCATACTCCCTGTACAGCATATTCAGGCGCTCCAGGAGAGTCATGCCTTTTGCTTTGTAGTAGGCGAACATTTCAGCGATCAGGAAGGATGCATTGACACCATCCTTATCCCTCACATAGGTGCCTGCCAGATAACCGTAGCTCTCTTCAAAGCCCATAATGAAAGCATCCTGTTTGCCCTGTTTTTCAAGCATGCCGATCTGCTCGCCGATATACTTGAATCCGGTCAGCACATTCACCGTACGCACACCGTAATGTGCCGCAATGCGCTCTGCCATATCAATGCTGACAATGGTCTTCATCATGACCGGATCCTCAGGCATGGTACCTGTAGCCGTCCTGCGCTGGCAGATATAATCAAGGAGCAGCATTCCTGTTTCATTGCCGGACAGCAGTACATACTCGCCATTCTCATCCCGCACGGCAATGCCCACACGGTCACAGTCGGGATCGGTTGCGAGCAGAAGTTCCGCCTGTTTCTCTTTCGCGTACCTGATACCCAGTTCCATTGCCTCCCGGATTTCGGGATTCGGATACGGGCAGGTTGGAAACAGGCCGTCCGGTTTTTCCTGCTCAGAGACGACCGTAATGTTCGTAAACCCTGTTTCCCTGAGAATCCGCATCACAGGCACCAGACCCGTTCCGTTCAGCGGTGAATAGATAATGGCAGCATCCTTGTCAGCAGGCGCATCGCCAAGGACGCTTTCCGCCTTTACAGCCTCAAGGAAATCCGTCAGCACCTCGTCCGGAATCATCTGAATCTTCCCAGAGGCAATGCCCGCCTCATATGACATGGAACTGACATCATCAAAAATATCCAGCCGGTTGATCTCAGCCAGGATCGCCTTTGCTGCTGCCTTCGTAATCTGGCATCCGTCTTCTCCGTATACTTTATAGCCATTGTAACTGGCCGGATTATGTGAAGCCGTTATCACAACGCCTGCCGCGCAGGAAAGTCTGCGGACTGCATATGAAAGACAGGGCGTGGGCTTCAGCTCAGGATACAGCATAACCTCAATGCCGTTTGCCGCAAAAACACCTGCCGCTGTCCTGGCAAACAGGTCCGATTTGATCCGCGAATCATATGCGATTGCAATCCGCCTCGCCTCAGGCGGAAACTGTCCAATCACATAATTCGCAAGGCCCTGAGATGCACGCCCTACCGTATAGATGTTCATGCGGTTGGTTCCTGCGCCAATCACGCCGCGAAGTCCGCCGGTACCAAATTCCAGTTCACGGTAAAACGCATCCTCAATCTTTTCCATCTGCCCAGCCATGCCGAGCAGCTCCTCAGCGAGGTCCGGGTCTCCGTTCGCCCGGTCGCACCATTTCAAATAGTTCTTTTCAATATCCATCCAGGTTCTCCCATTTCGCAATGACGGTCATTTCCGTAAAGAGCAGTTTTACTGGCTGAATTATAACGGATTCACATGGGATTATCAAGGAACGCTTGGGACTCATCACCGCATATGAACCGCTCATCTGTGGATGTACATCCGGGTCATCTCGGGCTGTCCGTCCCCCTGCACCATGCACAGGAACTCCCAACCATACCGCTCATAAAAGCCGGTATGATCTGTGATCAGGTAAAGCGGCGAAATGCCCCGGTCCCGCATGTCGCTGACCGCCATGTTCAACAGTTGTCCTGCGATTCCCCTGCCCCTGTAGTCCGGTTCCGTATATACCGCACACACATTCGGTTTCAGATCCTTCCTGTCATGAAAGTCATTCTCAATAACGCCAAGCCCGCCTGCAATCCTGCCATCTGTCAGGCACAGGTACCAATCGTATTCAGTCTCTCCCGAAAGGCAGGCCTGCATGCACTCAAGATATGCCTCTTTGGGTACATGCCATTTGCTGTGAAACCACGCTGCTGCAGGTTCCATGAGTTCAGGCCACTTCCTCAGCGTGACATATTCGTGCGAATTCAAAGCTTTCCCCTCCTGCCGGTTGTTTTCTCATCATAAAAAGGCAGCTCACACGTGAGCCACCTTTTGCTGATTTATCTGGGTTTGAATACTGACAGGCCATGATGGGCTCAACCCGGTTCCGCTAACCGCCGGTTAGCTTTCACGCATCCGGTAATCCCTGTCCTCATCAATCATCTCAAGCATGATCTTGGCAAAACGGGGATCAAACTGCGTGCCTGAGCCCTTTTCAATCTCAGCCCGAACTTCTTCCTGCCGCAGGTCAGAACGGTAACTGCGCCGGCTGCTCATGGCATCATACGCGTCCGCCACAGAGATGATCCGCGCTTCCTCAGGAATGTACTCACCGGCCAGTCCATCCGGGTAACCCCTGCCGTCGTAGCGCTCATGGTGCCACCTTGCACCAATGGCCAGCGCTGGCATCTCGTCAATGGTCTGGAGGATCCGGGCACCGACGACCGGGTGAATCTTGATCTTCTCGTACTCCTCATCCGTCAGTGGCGCAGGCTTGTTAATGATCGCATCCGGCACGCCGATCTTGCCGACATCGTGCAGCAGGCCAATCATATAGATATCATTCTGCCTGGCCTCGTTGTAGCCGTAGCGTCTGGCAATTTCCTTCGCGTACTGTGCGACCCTGCCGGAATGTCCGTTCGTATAGGTATCTTTTGCGTCAATCGACGTTGCAAGCGCGTTGATGACATGGAGGAAAAGCTTGCGGTTCTCCGCAGTCTTCACCTCAACCTCATTGGCAAGGTTCTGCTGCAGATGATTAAGCTCAATCGTGTGATTCACACGAAGCATGAGCACATCCGGTGAAAATGGCTTCCGGATAAAATCATCCGCGCCCAGCCTGAGTCCCATGGTTTCCGCCTCAGACGTTTCATCTGACGTCAGGAAAATCACTGGAATATCGTGAGCAACGCCAGGCGCAATTTTCAGCCTGCGCAGTACCTCAAAACCATCCATTCCCGGCATATTGACATCCAGGAGAATCAGGTCCGGGCGGTTTGTCCTGAGGTATTCCAGCAGCTGAGCACCGGATTCCATCAAGGCAACCTCTGCCTGGTGTTCGGTCAGAATCTGATTTGCAATTTTCAGGCTGACCCGGTCATCATCCACAACCGCCACACAGTACGGCTTACTGTTGTGGGGTTTCTTGATATCATCATGGGGCATAAGGTGTACCTGACCGGTCTCCCATTTAATGATCGTCCTGTCATTGTACTCCGACTTTTCCCACTTTTTCATGAGCCGGCCAACGACCACATCAATACTGCCCTCATGCATCTCGGGCAGCAGCAGGAAAATCTGGTTTTCGCTGACTTCAACCATGACATCGCTGTTCCTGAGGGACTCCTGCATCAGGCGTCTGAACTGCGCCATGATATCCATCCGCTCTTCCTTGGTGACCGTATCCGAGGTCGTCTCAACCGAGAAAAGCGCACGATAGGCAACACCACGATAGCGCTCCATATAGCGCATCATGTACCGGTAGATGTTGATAAAAGCCTCGCGGCCCATCCACATGGCGTTGGGCGAAATGCTCCGCTCCTCAAGGATCATGGTGACGGAATCCAGTGTCAGTTCACCATTTGCATACCTGCCGTCCGCCTGAGGAGTTCCATTGAGCACACAGTTATGCTTGCCGCTCTGCTTCACTGTGCTCAGCGCCTGGTCCGCCAGATGGAACAGCTTCGCATAGTCTCGCCCATGTGCAGGAACTGCAGCAGCACCAATGGAAATGCCCACCTGGAACTTGAGATCCGTTCCAAGGAGCTTCTTCATCATATGCAGGTAGTCTTCATTGATTCTCTGGGAAAAATGACGAAGCTCAGTATCCGTTTTCATGTTCTTGGCAAACACCAGGAACTCATCTCCGCCAATCCTGCCGCAGACATCATCGGACCGCATATTGTTTTTCAGCAGATCCGCAAACAGAATCAGGACACGATCTCCAATGTCATGACCGTAAAGGTCGTTAACCAGCTTGAAGGAATCCAGATCAAGAATGCACAGGAGGCCCGTTTCCGTACGGCACATTTCGTGAATCCTGTCCTCCGCAGTGTTCTTGTTCAGGAAACCGGTCATGCTGTCAATTCTGGCTTCCCGTTCAAACTTCTGCAGCTTTTCCTGTGTCCGAAGGGCGTTCTGAACGCGGCTGAGCAGAACATCCGGTGCAAACGGTTTCCGGATAAAATCGAGCGCACCCAGTTCAAATCCCCTTGTCTCAGATTCCTCTTCCTGATCCGCTGAAAGGAAGATTACAGGGATTTCCGCATCTCCCTCCGTCGTCTGCTGGATGTTTTTGAGGGCTGCAAATCCCTCCGTATCCAGCATATTGGTATCCAGGAGAATCAGGTCAGGAAATGAATACACATTTCTCTGAAGATAGTCAAGCAGCGCCTGACCGGATCTGAGCGCTGTTACCCGGATGTTATTCTTCCTCAGTACATCCTCGGCTATCTTTAAGCTTGTCTCATCATCATCGACAATGATCGTCCAATACAATGTTTTTCTCCCTCTTTATCCAAACATGCTGATTCAGTTCCGCATCCCCGCTTCACACAGAAATGCCGGTATTATTGTAAATACAATCAGCAAGAACTTGTTTCACAGTTGTAGCGAAGAAATAAGGCTGTCCCCGGCATCAGCCACACCTGAAACTGCCTGCACTGTTGTCTTACAACCTCACAATGCACTAATTCCCCGGTATTCCTCACATTTTGTGATGATCGGTTCATCTTATCACGCCCATTCAAATTGTGTCAACAACGATTTTATGTTTTTATTATATTTTAGCATAGCGACTTATAATTAAAGCATATTCTTCTATAATCGTCACAAGTTTATATGATACTATCACCGCTTTAGTCTGATGAAAACCGACATTATTTCAAAAGCATACGATGTCATTCCTGCAACATATACTCAGTGATACTTTCCTCTTCCATCAACCTGAACACCCGGATATTTGCCATGTACATAGCGTTCGTACACGAAAATTGTATATGAGCATTCAAAACGGCTGATCACAGAAAAAGTTGACATTTTTATATTGTATAATTGTAATTTAATTATCATTCTAAATGAGAGGTATATGCCAATGGCTTCAATTGTTTACCAAACCGATAAACGGAACGGCTCCACGTATGCCTACCCCATGGAATCGGTTCGTGATCCCGTAACCGGCAAATGCAAGCCCAAAAGAACCTATATCGGTCGAGTCGATCCTGTGACCCAAACCATTGTGGAAAAAGCGCCTTCCGGCAAGAGAAACCGGGGAGGAATCACAAAGCGGCAAATAGATCAGGTGGATCATGCAACTGCAGAGATGCTTGAGCAGATGAAAGCCGAGATAGCAAGCCTTAAAGAGGAGATTCAGCGTCTAAAGAATGAAAAGGATCAATCGGATTGCCTGTTCGAGAAAAGCGTTGATTCCATCAACAACCGCCACGATTCAGACAAACCAGTTTGAGTTCTTGAGAAAAGGATTGGCATGGGGATTCCCGTATGCGATAGCCTTACCATCTACAGTCATCTCCGCTCTCTCACGTGTCGATTTCCGGGCTATCCTGTTAGCCCAGGTTTCTACGCAGAAGTTCCCCATGTCAGTCCAATACTGGAAATTGACCGAATACAAGTGGTGGTTTTCTGCTGGAATCAGATGCCGTTTTTCAAGACGGCATCTTGATACCATTCAGTTTACGTACTGCCCTTTCAATAACTTTGGCTGTTCTTGATTCCGTTAACCCAAATGCATGCAGGATATCTTTTTGTTTCCGTGTCAATGGTCTCCTTAGCGCATATTTATCATGAGGGTATCTTGTCACTTCAATCTTTTCCAATTCACCTATAGCTGCAGCCACATCATAGATTTGCTTTATTTCCCCAACGTTCGCTTCTTCTTTCTTGAGATTAACATACATCCCATTTCGGAGAATCAGTGATATAAAGGCTGTAAACCCTTTTCCCTGCAGTGTCTCGTCTGATCCGGCCGCTTCATTTCCAGGAATCGTCCAGTCAAACATATTCATCTTCTCATTGGCATCTCTGCTTTTGTACAGTGTCAGAGCTTCCACGTCAGTCATCTTTTCTGAAGTAACAACAACATAATACCCTGCAAGCTTAAGCTCATTATTGATTTCTTCCGTATTTTCCGTATACGAAAGCATCTGAGCATTGTCACCAAACGTAAAGTTGAAATACAGCGAGCACTGAGTAAGCATGTGCTTATCAACAGGCTCTCCGGCAGCTACTGTTTTATCAAGTTTCTTCCTCCATAAATTCAGTTTCTCTCGAAAATCTGCCTGATCGATACTGACCATTGCAGGGTTAAAGAAGACATGACAGTACTGCATATGTTCGTCATTCGTAATCGAACAGGATATCGTTGTTCCGTATACTCCATATCTTTCAACATAGGAAGACATTGTATTTTCAAATGAACCGCGAATCATTAACACCTGTTTCCGGATAAACCGCTTCCATCCCTTAGCCATGAGGATAAACGCGATATCACTTTTGACAAATTCACCTATATTGTCTGATGAATAGCATCCTCTGTCGAGTATAACACCAAAGTTCCCATATCCCAAGGCTTTCAGAAAGGTACCCAAATACTTGCATTCAGACATGTCAGTAATGTTTCCATCGTACAACTCATAGCATACTGGCTGCTTATGCAAAAGATCGTAAGCAGGCATCATAGAAATAACAGGCGTGCCATTATCAATCCTGGCACTTCCATACTCCGCAATTTCTATATCACCTGCCTGACAATGATGGTCCGTTCCATCTCCAACAAAGTATACCCTGACCTGCTCACCCCCGTTTCTTCTGCTGTTTTCAGCGTTCCAGTCTTTCAAAAAGGCGTCAATCGTCTCACCAGGAATACTCGCCATCAGTCTGCCAATCTGCTCGTCTTTTATTCCGTTCCCTTCCTGAAACAGAAGATGCCGATATTCATAATTCTCAAAGTGCAAAGCAACATTATCTTCCTTGGTTATCATAAAAGCAGCCAAATCAAATATACGATTGACCTCGATCTCATCCAGATAATCAGACAGGAGCTCATTGAGCTTATACGCCTGAACCAATTGTTCAAGAACAAGATGCACACCAATGCTTATGGCGTCTCCTCTGCTCAGTTCCTCTTCATCCTGACTGGTGCTATCATTCCTGTCTTCATCAGAGCCGATTGTATACAACTCTTTTGAAAAATAAGCAGCGAAATCATCATTTGGGAGCATTTCTGTAGGATACTTGCCAGCAGCACGCCAATCAGAATCAAGCTTATAATCCAGTCTGCCGATACACACTCGTTTGTTTTGGTTGTACTTTTTATCACTAAGATACCGCTTTTCATCTGTAACATAGACATACGTATACCTGGCATTCTTCCCAGACAGGAAGGTAATAGGCATATCCCTGGTGCTCTCCGGAATACGAATTTTCCGAACATTCTGATAATTGCCTCTCATAAGTCACTTCCTTTCCTTTAGTGATAATAGTACTAAGCAGATTATAAGAGATTCGGTAACATCTGTCAATGTAACTGTCATAAAAGTCCTTTGTCACCAAGTGATATTTCCGAAGGAAATGCACCATTGCATCTTTTAGTGATGAAATGTCAACAAATATAGCGCGATATTAATCGCTGCGATTGCACACAAGCTCACTGGCACGCTTCTCGGTCCGTACCCTGTCGCTCATTGTCCGGTTTTGAAATGCTCTGGCTATCCCGTACCAAATTGCCTGGATTAGGACTGCTTGCCCGGGCATTCCAAATTACAACGCCATTGGTATAGACCTTCAATTTGCCGCTGATACATAGCCGTATCAGGGTTTAAATGAACTATTCTTATTTAGGCTAACGAACAATGGCATCATCCCCGGAACCTGCGAATATGCGTTCATGATGTCTCGGGCTGAAGCGTCCGCTCATAGCAAGATCCGCCAAACACGATCCCCTGGATGCGGTGCTTCAAATTGGCTCTTCCTTTTTTCAGGGAGTTATGTTAGAATAGCCGGGAATTGCGACGAAGGAAACCAGTAGATCTGATAGTCTCCTCCAGAGAGGATCCGGTTGGTGCAAGGATTCGGAGGCCCAGGTTGAATACATTCCGGAGCAGCATCCCGAACGGCGAACGCTCAGTAGGCGATGACGGGTCTGCCCGTTACAGCAGACTGGAGGGATGCCGTCGGCATCTGAACCAGAGGTGGTACCACGATAGATTCGTCCTCTGTCCCTATGGGACAGAGGCTTTTTCTATAATACGCATTAAGAAAGGATGAACACCTATGCAAATCTATGAGGAATTGCAAAAGCGCGGCCTGATCGCGCAGGTCACAGATGAACCTGAAATTCGTGAGCTGATCAACAACGGCGGTGCGCGCTTCTATATTGGCTTTGATCCCACTGCAGATTCCCTGCATGTTGGTCACTTTATGGCGCTCTGTCTCATGAAGCGTCTTCAGATGGCCGGAAACCGTCCCGTTGTCCTGCTTGGCGGCGGTACCGGATACATTGGCGATCCGTCCGGCAGAACCGATATGCGTTCCATGATGACGCCGGAAACCATCCAGCACAACTGTGAATGCTTCAAAAAGCAGATGGAACGGTTTATTGAGTTCGGCGACGGCAAGGCCATTATCGTCAATAACGCAGACTGGCTGCTGTCCCTCAATTACATCGAACTTCTCCGCGAAGTCGGCGCCCATTTTTCCGTCAACAACATGCTGAGGGCAGAGTGCTACAAGCAGCGCATGGAGCGTGGACTCAGCTTCCTTGAGTTCAACTACATGATCATGCAGGCGTACGATTTCCTGCATCTCCACACCGCATATGGCTGCAACATGCAGTTCGGCGGCGATGATCAGTGGTCGAACATGCTGGCCGGCACCGAGCTGATCCGCAAGAAGACCGGCGATGATGCATATGCCATGACCATCACCCTCCTGATGAACAGCGAAGGCAAGAAGATGGGCAAGACGGCGAAGGGTGCTGTCTGGCTTGATCCGAACAAGACCTCTCCGTTCGAGTTCTACCAGTACTGGAGAAACGTCGGCGACGACGATGTCCTCAAATGCATCCGTATGCTGACCTTCCTTCCGCTCGAGAAGATCGACGAGATGGACTCTTGGGAAGGCGCCCAGCTCAACGAGGCCAAGGAGATCCTCGCCTATGAGCTCACGCAGCTCGTCCACGGCAAGGAGGAGGCCGACAAGGCACAGGCCACGGCCCGTGCCGCGTTCCAGGGCGGAAACTTTGAAAACATCCCCGAGACCGTTCTGGCCGCCGATGACCTGACCGACGGCTCCATCGGCATCCTGACCCTCATGGTCAAGGCCGGCCTCGCTTCTTCCAACGGCGAAGCCCGCCGCCTCGTCACGCAGGGCGGTGTCTCGGTCGACGGTGAGAAAGTCACCGCGCCGAATACCGCATTCGCTGCGGAGCAGCTCTCCGGTGAAGGCGTCGTCGTCAAGAAGGGGAAGAAGGTCTACCACAAAGTCCGCCTCGGCTGACGACACAACCAATCAAACCGATGGCAGTACGGGACCCCTCCGGCCCTGTACTGCCATTCATGCGATTTATGCGAGTCAATGTTATGAATAAATATTCGCATAATCTATTGATTTATGCATAAATATGCATTATAATACGTAACAAATATCCATCGATCCAGGGAGGATCCCATGAAACCTAAGATCTACATCGACGGTCAGGCAGGCACCACGGGCCTGCAGATCTATGACCGTCTCGGACAGAGAGACGACATCGAACTGCTCATCATCTCCGATGAACTCCACCGGGATGTGGAGGAGCGGAAAAAGTTCATGAACGCGGCAGACCTCGTGTTCCTGTGTCTGCCGGACGCGGCCGCCATCGAAGCCGTGAAGCTCGTCGAGAACCCCGAGACGAAGATCATCGACGCGTCGACCGCTCACCGCACGAATCCTGCCTGGGACTACGGGTTCCCGGAACTGTCGCTCGAACACCGGGAGAACATCATCAATAGCAAACGGGTCGCGAACCCCGGCTGTTATGCCTCCGGCTTCATCAGCATCGTCTATCCGCTCGTGAAACTCGGTATCGTCGACAAGTCCGTCCCGCTGACCTCCTGGGGCCTGTCCGGCTACTCGGGCGGCGGAAAGAAAATGATCGCGGACTATGAGTCCGACGAAAAAGGGGAAGCGCTCTTCGCACCGAGCCATTATGCGCTGAACGGCGACCACAAGCACATCCCCGAGATGCAGATCATCTGCGGACTCGAGAAAAAGCCGGTCTTCAACCCGATCGTCGACGACTACTACAAGGGCATGGAAGTGGCGGTCCCGCTTCACAAAGAGTTCCTGAACGGCTTCACGGTCGAACAGATCCACGACATGCTCTACACCTACTACCGCAACACCTGCAACGTCTCGGTCGATCCGGAACTCGTGCAGGAGGGCAAGTTCTATGCGAACAGCATGGCCGGGACCAACCAGATCCTGCTGAACGTCACCGGCAACGACGAGCGCGTGACCATCACGGCTCTGCTTGACAACCTCGGCAAAGGCGCTTCCGGCGCCGCGGTCCAGAACATGAACCTGATGCTGGGCTTTGAAGAATCGAAAGGATTATGAACATGGAAAAGAAAGCATTCGTGACGAAAGAACAGGTCGAAGAGATCGTCAAGACCTATCCGACGCCATTTTACCTTTACGATGAAGCCGGCATCCGCCGCAATGTGGAAAACGTGAAAAAGGCGTTTTCCTGGAACCCGGGCTTCCGGGAGTATTTTGCCGTCAAGGCGACTCCGAACCCCAGCATCGTCAAATTGCTGGCGGAGTATGACTGCGGCACCGACTGCGCCTCCAGAACGGAGCTCATGATGGCGAAAGCCCTCGGCCTGTCCGGAGACCACATCATGTTCTCTTCGAACGACACGCCGTTTGAGGAGTATACCTACGCGAACGAACTCGGCGCCATCATCAACCTCGACGACATCACGCACATCGATTTCTGCGAAGAGGCCTGCGGCGGCAAACTGCCGGAGACCATGAGCTGCCGGTACAACCCCGGCGGGGTCTATACGCTCTCGAACGGCATCATGGACAACCCCGGCGACGCGAAGTACGGCATGACCAAAGCGCAGATGATCGAGGCTTACAGGACCATGATGGAGAAGGGCGTCAAACACTTTGGCATCCACGCGTTCCTCGCGTCCAACACGGTCACCAACGAATACTATCCGAAGCTCGCGAAAGAGCTCTTTGAACTGGCCATCGACCTCAAAAACGAGACCGGCGCGCACATCGCCTTCATCAATCTGTCCGGCGGTGTCGGCGTGGCTTACCGACCCGACCAGACCCCGAACGACATCCTCGTCATCGGCGAGGGCGTCCGAAAGGCGTATGAGGAAACTCTGGTCCCGGCAGGCATGGACGACGTCGCCATCTACACCGAGATGGGCCGCTTCATGCTGGCGCCCTACGGCGCGGTCGTCACGAAGGCCATCCACGAGAAGCACATCTACAAGGAGTACATCGGGGTCGACGCCTGTGCCGTCAACCTGATGCGTCCGGCGATCTACGGCGCGTACCATCACATCACGGTCCTCGGGAAAGAGAACGCTCCCGCTGACCATGTCTACGACGTCACCGGTTCTCTCTGCGAGAACAGCGACAAGTTCGCGATCGACCGCGAACTGCCGGAGATCGAGATGGGCGACTATCTCTTCATCCACGACGCCGGTGCCCACGGCTACTCGATGGGCTACAACTACAACGGCAAACTCAAGTGTGCCGAACTGCTCCTGAAGGAGGACGGCTCCGTCGACCTCATCCGTCGCGCCGAGACCGCCAAAGACTACTACGCCACCTTCGAGGGCACCGAATTCTATGACAAACTCGATTTCTAAGGAGAGATCTTTATGAAACTAATCCCCGGCGGCATCTGTGCCGCAAAAGGCTTTTCGGCTGCGGGGCTCAAGGCCGGCATCAAGCCGACGTCTCCCGCAGACAAGAATGACCTCGGACTCATCGTCTCGAGCGTCCCCTGCGCCGCTGCCGGCGTGTTCACGACCAACCGCGTCAAAGCGGCTCCGGTCTGGCTCGACAAAGAGCAGCTGGCGGACGGGACCGCGCAGGTCATCATCGCCAACAGCTCCATCGCCAACGCCTGTGCGCCGGACGGGGAAGAGACCTGCCGGAAAGAGATGGCGCTGGTCTCCGACGCTCTGGATGTCAAAGCCTCGGACGTGCTGGTCTCCAGCACCGGCGTCATCGGCGTCCGTTTGAACGTCGAGGCCATTGAAGCGGCTTTGCCGGAACTGGTGTCGAAACTCAACGACTCTGCGGAAGGCTCCGACGCGGTCGCCCGCGCCATCATGACGACGGACACGGTGAAAAAGGAGATCTCTTACGCGTTCGAAGTCGGCGGAAAGACCGCTCACATCGGCGGCATCTCCAAGGGCAGCGGCATGATCCATCCGCAGATGGGCACCATGCTCTGCTACCTGACCACCGACGCCTGTGCCTCGGCGGAGATGCTCGACAAAGCGCTGCGGGAGGTCGTCGGCAAGACGTTCAACCGCATCTCGGTCGACGGCGACATGTCGACGAACGACACCTGCATCATCCTCGCGAACGGTCTTGCGGAGAACCCGTGTATCGCCAACGAGGGCGAGGACTTCGAGGCCCTGAAAGCGGCCATGTATGAAGTCTGCCTGTACCTCTGCCGGCTGATGGCACAGGACGGGGAAGGGGCCACACACCTCATGACCTGCAAGGTCTCCGGCGCCGCGAATGAAGCGGACGCGGAGGTCCTCGGCAAGAGCGTCATCAACTCCTCCCTGACCAAGGCGGCCATCTTCGGCGCCGACGCCAACTGGGGCCGCGTGCTCTGCGCCATGGGCTATTCCGGCGTGGACTTCGACCCCGACAAGGTCAGCATCTCCTTCGTCTCTGAGGCGGGGAACGTCCTGGTCTGCCAGAACGGACGGGGCGTCGACTTCTCCGAAGAGACGGCCAAGAGCGTCCTCAGCGAAGAGGAGGTCATCATCGACATCGTACTGGGCGAAGGCGACGCGGAGGCCACCTGCTGGGGTTGCGACCTCACTTACGACTATGTGAAAATCAACGGCGACTATCGGACCTGACAGCGCCTTTAGGAGATAACACTATGGATACGTTCGACAACATCAACCACGTGAACATCACGCCGGAACAGAGGGCACAGACCCTCATCGAGGCGCTGCCCTACATCCAGCGGTACTACGGCAAGACCATCGTCATCAAGTACGGCGGGAACGCGATGATCTCGGAAGAACTGCGCAGAGCGGTCATCGACGACATCGTCATGCTGTCCCTCATCGGCGTCCGCGTCATCGTCGTCCACGGCGGCGGCCCGGAGATCTCCGCCATGCTGAAAAAGACCGGCAAGGAGAGCAAGTTCGTCAACGGCCTTCGTTATACCGATGAAGAGACCATGGACATCGTCCAGTCGGTCCTCTGCGGCAAGGTCAACAAAGACCTCGTCAAACTCATCAACGACGCCGGCGGCAAGGCGGTCGGGCTCTCCGGCATGGACGACAACATGATTCAGGCGGTCAAGCTCGACAAGGGAGACGGCTTCGATTACGGTCTCGTCGGCGAGATCGAGGACATCGATCCCGAAGTCATCTTCCATACCATCGGCA
>JAFSZW010000229.1 GCA_017458865.1 Clostridia bacterium | reverse complement strand
TGCATCAAGGAGTTCCTTGAGCAGATCCACCCGCTCTGGCGCTTGATTGTTCATCTGAGGCATCTGGCCGTTCATCTCCGGCGGATTCCCGTTTTTATCCCCGGCAGGCATCTGACCATTCTCGGGTTTATCAGCAGGCTTATGCGCCTCCATGTATGCTTTGATCTTATCACAGGTATCCTGCGAAATGACACTGCCGGTCACCATATCATCAAAGTTGATCATCTCAGGCTTATCGCTGCCCGGCATTTCAGGCGCATCCGCAGGCTTCTCGCCGCTCGGCATTTCAGGTACATCCGCAGGCTTCTCGCCGCTCGGCATTTCAGGCGCATTTGCAGGCTTCTCGCCGCTCGGCATTTCAGGTGCATTTGCGGGCTTTTCGCCGCCCGGCATCTGAAAAGAATTGGAAGACTGCTCATTGCCCGACTGGTTCGATGTATCCGGGCGTCCTGCGCTCTGCTGGCCCTGTCCGTTCGGCATCTGGCCATTGGGGCGGTTACCGTTTGACTGACCAGGACCGTTATCAGGACGACCGCCCTGCATCGGACCAGGACCACCCATCATCGGGCCGCCAGACTGTCCCTGCTGCGGCATGCCGCCAGGCTGTCCATTCCGTTCCGCAAAAGCGACAGCAGACATAGTCAGAATCGCTGCCACCATAATCACAACAATAATCTTTTTCATTTTTCTGACCTCCAGATTTTTTTTGATATGCGAATCAAGTGTTCGCTGTGCCATCAGGAAATGTGCACTGTTCCCTTCTGACAGGCATATCTTAACGCCCGAAGATTGAAGATAAATTGAAGTTTTCAAAAAAAATTCCGGGGACATGAAAACAGCCCGGCTGCAAAGCACTGCATCTCTTGCAGTTCTTGGCAGCCGGGCTGTTTTGTTTGCCTTTTACAGGGTTAAAACACCGTGGCTGGAAGGAAATGATCTATAGTTGCCTCCCAGACTTTTTCATCAGAGTTCCTGACCGGGAATCATATCAGCTCATCAGTCCCGGCACAATGTCTGCAAGCAGTTCAGCAAGCTGTGCATGCCCCTTCCTGGACAAATGCATATGATCCACCGCATTAAATTCACACGCTTCTGCATTTACATAGTGCACGCCGCATCTTCTTGCAGCCGCTTCCAGATACACAGGCAGCTGCTGAGATTTCTCGCGGCAGCCATCGCCCATCACATCATCATGAAAACCTTCGCCCATCGGCGGCGGACAGACGACCAGAATGTTGGGTTTCTGATTTGTCCAGCAGTCCGTCTCGCGGCATTTCCGAATCAGTCTCTCCATCCCTGCCGCAATCACCGCGGCATGCGCGTTAAACCGCGCTTTAGTGTCATTCGTCCCCAGCATAATGATGAGCAAATCCACAGGTTCATGACTAAGCAGAATGGGGTTGGCTGCGCTTAGCGCATCCATGGCATCGTGGAGCGGATCGGAAAATACAGAAGTGCGTCCGCCCAGTCCTTCCTCAAGCACCAGGTACTTCTCCCCCAGTTTTTTCTGCAGCAGGCAGGTCCACCGCTCATCCTCATTGAATCGACTGCCACCATCCGCGCAGTCTGCAGGATCCGCGCAGTATCCATGTGTATTGGAATCTCCAAGACAGACGATATGTTTTTTCATAAGCATTCAGGCACATCTCCTGCCATCTGAGGCAGGTCCAGTGCACTTATCCTTTCATTTATTGTACTGTAAACCTGAAAAGTCACAGTTTTTGCGCATTGTCGAGCCAGAATCTGAGTGCGCCAATCATTCCGGCATCATTGCCCAGTGCAGCGCGCCGGATGCACAGATTATCAGCAAATCTCGGCATGACACCGGCCATCACCCGGCTGACCAGGGGCCGGATCATCAGTGTTTCCTGCGCGGAGATGCCACCGCCGATGATCACCAGCGCCGGATTGAAAATGTGAATCAGGCCGGTCAGACCAGCCGCCACATCGTCAAGCCAGGCATTAAGGACTGCCTGCATGCCGGCATCCCCGTTTTGGATCCGTTCAAACAGAACACGGCCATTTTCGGTTCCGGCCCGCATCACCAGCGCTTTCGTGGATGCATAGCATTCATAGCATCCGCGTTTCCCGCATGCGCAGGGCACCCCATCCTGATACAGCGTAAAATGCCCCAGTTCGCCAGCCAGTCCCCGGCTGCCACCGTACACATGCCCGTCAAGGATAAGGCCGCCCCCAACGCCGGTTCCCAGTGTAACCATAAGTACATCCCTGTATCCGATGCCGGCGCCAAGGAAACACTCGCCGAGTGCTGCGGCATTCGCGTCATTCAAAACCCATACGGGAACCGAAAAGCGCGCCTCCATTGTCTCTTTGATTGCAGCGCCCTCATAATTCGGAATCTTGCCGTTCGTGCCCACCACCTGGCCCAATGCTGTATCCACCTGGCCGGTTGCGGAAACGCCTATACCGGCAATCTCCGCCTTCTCCTCCTCCAGAAACCGTGCAGCGGCACTGATTACCGTATCAAGAATGGGCGTCCTGTACTGGTCAAAGCTGACGCTGACCTCCTGACGCGCATGGATGGTTCCGCTTTCATCAAGCAGCCCCATTTTCGCGCTGGTACCACCAATATCTATCGCAAGAATCATGGGATCCCCCTCAGCTCAGTGCTGCAAAGAATCGCTGTGCAATCTCCAGTGGTCTGGTAATTGCGCCGCCGACAACAACTGCCCACGCACCGAGATCCAGCATTTTCCTTGCCTGTTCCGGTGTATGAACCCGCCCCTCGGCAATCACCGGACACGGCAGTTCTGCGACCATCTGCTGCACCAGTTCGTAGTTCGGTTCGCCTTTGCAGTGTGCAGTCGCCGCGGTATACCCGTTCATGGTGCTGCCCACCAGATCGGCACCAGCTGCATAGGCTGCCTTTGCCTCCTCGAGCGTGGCGCAGTCTGCCATGATGATGATATTTGGATACTTGGCCCGGACTTCCTTCAGAAATTGAGGCGCCGTAAGTCCGTCTCCGCGGACTGTGTCCGTACAGTCAATTGACACGATGTCGCAAAGCGCCTCCATACACTCATCCACCTCGCGCATGGTCATCGTGATGCGGCCGGCATATCCCGGATATTCACGCTTGATCAGGCCGATTACCGGCAGGCCGGTCTCCTCTTTGATACCGATGATGTCGCGCACCGAACTGGTACGGATCATCCTGGCCCCTGCCTGGCGGGCTGCCCTGGCCATGAGCGGCATAACAGACCTTTCCCTGTCATACAGCGGTTCACCCGGTGTTGCCTGACAGGATACAATGATGGTCCCGTGCATCAGATCAAACAGTTCCTGTTTTGTCATAAATTTCCTCCCAAATCAGTATTCCTCGTAGGTTTGTGCCATTGTATACTTGCCGGATGAAAAATGGGCTTCCATGGCTTTTGCGAAGGCAAAGAAATCATACTGTTCCAGTGCTTCCACAATCGCCTCATGCTTCCTTACACTACTCTCAAGATGCGACCGTTTGAGCTCCAGCTGAAAGTCCTCATCCACCATCCAGATCGCATCAAGCAGCGAATTGAGTATGGTATTGCCAAGGGGACGGAACAGAGACATGTGAAACTCCCGGTCAGCTGCGGTAAACCATCCGGTCTTTTCGAACTCCTGCCGGATATTGCCCGCCAGGCGGCGCAGGAGGATCACATCGTCTTTAGTCAGTGCGTAAAATGCCTGCCGCATGTAGGACATCTCCAGCATGCGGCGGATGTCAAACATTTCACGGACGCGCTGATCATCTTCCCCTACCCTGAAGAACAGCACGTTCTGCATAATGAAATCCAGATTGAACGGCTGGATCACTGTGCCGCGGCCGGGTGATGCGCTGACCATGCCCATCAGCTCCATGGACTTGATTGCCTCCCTCAGCACATTCCGGCTAACCCCCAGTTCTGCACAGAGCGCCTGCTCCGTCGGCAGCTGGTCACCCGGCTGCAGTTGCTTTGATGTAATGTAGCCACGAATCTGCCGAAAGGTCTGGATGTACAGTTTTTCCGGTTTCTGGTTTACTGACAAAAGATCACCTCCTGCATTGACGGGAATAGTTTGTAGGACAAATTGTTCAGCCTGTTTACATCGGTCATTATAGGCAATTCGCATAAAATTGTCAATCTGGTACAGCAAATTTCAGGTCGTTTCTGATATATTGATTTGTGAAACATGATAATTTTTTTCAAAAAACGGACATTTGGCTATTGACAGGACCGGAACTTTGTAGTACATTTAACCCAATCAACCGGCGCACCCGCGTCGGAATAACAGGAGGTCAATCTCATGAGGAAACTGTTTGTTCTGTTGCTTTGTGCTGTCCTGCTCCTGCCCGCCTTTGCACTGGCAGACGGCGCGACCGAGATTACGCTTTGGACGTATCCAATCGGAAACTGGGGCAATGCCGAGACCGTGGATCAGATCATTGCCAGCTTCAACGCCGTGCATCCGGAAATCAGTGTCAAGGTGCAGTATCTTGATTACGCCTCCGGTGACGACCAGGTGACCACTGCCATCGAAGCCAAGACGACGCCTGACATCATCATGGAAGGTCCCGAGCGTCTGGTTGCCAACTGGGGCGCTGCCGGCAAAATGCTGGACATCTCCGATCTCTGGGATGATGCGGTAAAGGCCGATATCATCGCCGCCAGCTCTGCCGTAGAGGCTGCCTGCAAGAACGCAGACGGAATCTATTATGAGTATCCGCTGTGCATGACCACGCACTGCATGGTCATCAACTACAATGATTTTGAAGCTGCCAACGCACTTCAGTATCTGGATGAGACAACCCACACCGGGACCACCGAGGGCTTCCTCAAGGCCATCGACGCACTGAACGAGGCCGGCTTCCAGCCCACTGCCACCGTTTACTGCGGCGGCCAGGGCGGCGACCAGGGCACCCGCGCGCTTGTCACCAACCTCTACTCCGGCCAGTTCACCAACGCTGAACACTCCGCCTACACCATGGACAGCGAGGAGAACATCAAGGCGCTCCAGCTGCTCAAGGATCTGGTTGACGCCGGTAAGATCGACGCCGACCCCGGCATTGTTGCCGGCGACGAAATCGCACTGTTCTGCAACAGCACACTGTCCATCGGTTTCTGCTGGAATGCATCCGCTGCCGTTTCCAATAAAGCCAGTCTGGCGGATGACGTAAAGGTCTTCCCCATGGCATTCCCGTCCGACGACGGCATCCCCGAGCTGCAGGGCGGCATCTGGGGCTTCGGCCTGTTCGACAACGGCAATGAGGAAAAAGTGGCGGCCGCCAAGACCTTTGTGAAGTTCGTCTGCGACGATCCTTCCCAGGCCG
>JAFSZW010000228.1 GCA_017458865.1 Clostridia bacterium | reverse complement strand
TTTTTCCACATATTCCGGCTGCTCAAAGACGGATTCATCGTACGGTTTGTGAATATGGGCAGCGCGGCAAACCGAATCCTTGCATGTCTCCACCCTTTCCTCGCGGAGAGCCTTAATGTATAGTTCTTTCAGAAGCGGGTTCGGATAATTCATTGATTTACCTCGAATGTTGTGCATCGTGAATATCAAAACTGAGCAGACACATAACCGGTTGTTTCAGGAGGCCGACCGTTCATGCATAAGGTGTTTCGCAGTGCTTAAATTGTACACGATAACGCGAAAAGCATCAAGGGAATATCGAAAGAATAACTGAAGCTGCATGCAATATCCGTTCAACTATGTAAGACATGGGCGATGTACGGATCTGGCTGTGGTGGCGCTTTGTCAGATGAACGGGCTGGCCTGAGTTAAGCAGTTTTTCTCTGTCCTTGCACATCCGGGACAAAGCATATGCTGGCAGGCAAGTATCTGCGTATGAACAGAATCCGGCTGCCACTTCAGGGAACTGATAAAAATCATTTTCCATGAGAACGACTCCTGTGATATACTGAGCACAGGCGTTTCTGTGGCGCTGGAATGACTTTGGGAAAAGACTGTTTTAGTTACAAACAGTGTGGTTTATTGTCGAAAGCACGGTGGATGCCTGTCTGAGAAAGAAGGGCCAGACGGTTCCGTTTTCAGGGCTTGGACCGGCTTTCAGATGGTGGTTACGGGCTTTTGACTGTGTTTATTCGGATTTAGGACAGACGCCAAAAGGATGGGAATATGATAGCAGCCAAACTGACAGAGCACATTACTGTCATTACAGATCTTCTGGGTGTGAACCTGACACTGATCACCGGGGATGAGAAGGCTGTGCTGGTGGATACTGGGTATGGTCTGGACCAGATTGCGCCGGTTCTGACTGGGCTTACAGATTTGCCGGTTCAGGTCATCCTGACGCATGCGCACCATGATCATTCATTGGGCGCCATGCAGTTTGAGTCGGTATGGGCATTCCCGGAAGAAGGTCCGGTATATGCGCAGTATACCTGCCGGGAACGGCGGATGAAGATCCTTCGCAATGCAGGACTCAGTCCGGATGCATATGCGTGGTACCTGGACAGGCCAATGCCGGCACTGCATCTGCTTGAGGAGGGCAGCATCGATCTTGGCGATGTCCACGTCGATGTGATGCATGTTCCCGGTCATACCCCGGGTTCTGCCATGATGTATATCCCGGAGGACGGCGTGCTTGTTTCGGGTGACAACTGGAACCCGGAAACGTGGCTGTTCTTCCCGGAGGCGCTGCCGCTGCATGTCTATAAGAGGAATGTGATGCGCGTACTTGAACGGCCGTTTGGGTCGGTTATCTGTTCGCACCGTCAGGGACTGTTTGAACGCACCAGACTTGAACGGTTTCTGGCAGGAATTCGTGCAACTGCTCCCTGGCAATTGAGTCCGTTTGCGGACCTGCCGGATATAAGGCGGGGCATGATGACGCTGGACGGGGATCAGGTGATTGCATTTGATGTGGATAAATGCGACTTTGAACAGCTGGATATCTGAGCATCCAGGAATGGTATTGAGAGGAGCAGAGCATGGCTGCAAATACACTCTGGCTTAATGAAACATTGCCGGAAATAACCCATACACCGTATGAAACTGCGCTGGCGGAGGCGGATGCTGCGGTCTGGTTTCCCAAGCGAATCTGCCTGGACCGCCTTGATGGTGCAGGCGAGGCGTATACTGTTTCAGAGACGGCGGACAGCTGCATTATCTCCGGAAACGATGCGGGTCTTCTGTATGGGGTATATGCCGTCTTGACTGCATGGCGGGCTGGCAGACCAATTCCGGTGGGGCATCATGCGCCGGCATATGCGCTTCGCATGCTCAACTGCTGGGACAATATGGATGGCAGCATTGAGCGGGGATATGCCGGACGTTCGCTGTGGTTTGATCATGACCGCGTTGAGTATGATCCGGAGCGTATTCGCTGCGTTGCGAGCAGCCTTGCCTCTGTTGGCATCAATACGGTGTGCATCAACAATGTGAACGTCCATGAGTCTGCACTGTCGCTGATCGACGGTCAGCTGGACGAGGTCGCAAAACTGGCCGCGCTTTTCCGCGCCTATCATATCCGGCTTTTACTGTCGGTCAATTTCGCGCATCCGTACATTGCCGGTCTTGAATCAGCGGATCCCTTGGATCCGGCTGTGCGCGAATGGTGGGCAAAGCGCGCTGACCTGGTCTATGCCAAAATACCGGACCTTGCCGGTTTCCTGGTCAAGGCTGACAGCGAGGGCCGTCCCGGACCGTATACCTACGGCCGCTCTCATGCGGACGGTGCAAACATGCTGGCTGAAGCGCTTGAAGGGCATGGCGGTGTACTGATCTGGCGATGCTTTGTGTACAACTGCCGTCAGGACTGGCGGGACAGGGGAACGGACCGCCCGATGGCGGCGTATGAGCATTACCATCCGCTGGATGGGCAGTTTGCGGATAATGTCATCCTGCAGGTGAAGAATGGTCCGTTTGATTTCCAGGTCAGGGAGCCTATTTCACCGCTTCTTTTGTCTATGCCAAAGACCAATCTGGCGCTCGAGGTTCAGCTGGCGCAGGAATACACCGGCCAGCAGATTGATATTTACAGCATGCCAGGCATGTTCCGCGAGACCTGGGATACCATGGGCAGCGAGCGGATCATGGCCGCAGCGGCGGTCTCCAACCTGGGAAACGACAGGAATTACACAGGTCATCCGTTTGCGTCGCTCAACCTGTACGCCTTTGGATGTTTTGCCTGGGACCCCGCCAGTGACCCAGAAACGGTGACCAGGGACTGGATTCATCTGACTTACCCGGCATTGATCCCCGGGGATGCAGACCGGCTCCTTGAACTGCTCATGCGCAGCCGGGAGGTCTATGAAAAGTACACGACGCCCATGGGGCTTGGCTGGATGATCACGCCGAACACGCATTACGGCCCGAGCCCGGAGGGATACGAATATCAGGCATGGGGGACATACCATAGAGCAGACCGCAATGCGGTAGGCATTGACCGGACCCGGAAGGGAACCGGCTATACTGCCCAGTATCCCGAGAAGCTGCAGGATCTTTTCGAGAACCCGGATACCTGTCCGGAAAATCTCCTGCTGTTTTTCCACCGGCTCAGATATGATGCCGTTATGAGAGATGGACGCACGCTCATCCAGCGCCTGTATGATGATCATTTTGAGGGCGCCGAGGCGGTAGCAAAGATGGCGGAAGTGCTGCAGTGCCTGCCGTTTCCGCAGGAGGATGCGCAGGTGATCCGTGAGCGGATACAGGCCCAGATCAGGAATGCGCAGGAGTGGCGGGACGTCATCAACACGTATTTCCATCGTCTGAGCGGCGTGGATGATGCCAGGGGGCGCAGGATCTACGACTGAGCCACACGACAATGACCGGAAGGATTGCCATGCTGAATATAGGCTGCCATCTGTCGATCAGCGGCGGATACGCGAAAATGGGACAGACTGCGGCAAAGATCAATGCGAACACCTTCGCGTTTTTTACCCGGAATCCCCGGGGCGGCAGCAGGTCCGTCCCGGATCCGGCGGACATGGAAGCGCTGCGCCTCTTCCTCATTGAGAAGGCGTTTGCGCCGCTGGTTGCCCATGCGCCCTATACGCTCAATCTCTGCTCGGACAAAGAGAATATCCGCGAGTATGCGGAGCAGGTCATGACAGAGGATCTCCGTCTGCTGGATGCGCTGCCGGGCAACTATTACAACTTTCATCCGGGTTGTCACATGCGGCAGGGCACAGAGGCAGGTATCCGGATGATTTCAGATGCGCTGAACCGCATCATGCAGCCGGAACGGAAGACGGTCATGCTTCTTGAGACAATGGCCGGAAAGGGCAGTGAGGTAGGCGGGACATTTGAGGAACTCCGGGCAATCCTTAATAGGCTTGAGCTTGAAGACAGGTTTGGGGTTTGCCTTGATACCTGCCACATATTCGATGCCGGCTATGACATAGTGGGGCATCTTGAGGATGTGCTGGACGAGTTTGAACGGGTTATCGGTATGGATAAGCTGCTTGCCATTCACCTCAATGACAGCAAGAATCCCATCGGGTCACACAAGGACCGGCATGAGAAGATTGGAAAAGGTGAAATCGGCCTTGATGCCCTTGCAGCAGTCATAACGCATCCATCCCTCAGGAAGTTGCCGTTCATTCTTGAAACGCCGAATGAACTGGACGGATATGCAGAGGAGATTGCGCTGCTGCGGCGTATTTACGAACCTGGCAGGCATCAGCCGGCATCGGCCTCCGGTAGCCCTGCAGACCCGGCTGCGCATTTGGCAGAGCATGATGCCGGCGATGAGTCGCACCGACAAACAGGAGGTGATCGACAGTGAAACGAATCCTGATTGAAGCATGCTGCGGATCGGTGGATGACTGCGTCCTGGCTGCCGGGGCAGGGGCGGACCGACTGGAGCTCAACAGCGCACTGTTCCTTGGCGGACTTACGCCGTCTTTGGGGATGATTGAGGAGACAATTTCACGTCACCTGCCTGTGCAGTGTATGATTATGATCCGTCCCCGGTCCGGCGGCTTTCACTATACGGATGCAGAATTCAGGACCATGTGCAGGGATGCGGAGGCGGCAATTCGCCTCGGCGCGGATGGCCTGGTCTTTGGTCCCCTGACCATGGACGGTATGCCGGATGCAGAGCGGGTAAGGACACTGGTCAGCATAGCGGGTGAGCGGCAGACGGTCTTCCATCGGGCAATTGATGTCTGCCCTGACTGGCGAAGGGCAATGGATTCCCTGATAACCCTTGGCGTAACCCGGATTCTGACCAGCGGCCAGCAGCAAACGGCGCTTGAGGGCATTCAAACCCTGCAAGATATGCAGGCATTTGCTAGCGGACAGATCGAGATCCTGCCTGCCGGCGGCATCCGGCTTGAGAATGCGGCCAGAATCATAGAGGAAACAGGATGCAATCAGATTCACTTTGCAAAGCATCTCTTTGAAGCGGATCCAAGCATGCAGGGGCGGACATCTGTCACATTCAATGGACGCAACGCCCCTGAGGACGGATATGCGGTCTGTGATGCGGCGTATTTTGAGGGTATGCGGAAGCTCCTGGATGGGCAGCCATGCTAATCCCGGTCTTTGCTGCAATTCATCTGCCTCTGTCCGATGTCCGAAAGATACGCGAAAACCCGAACAGAAGGCCTTTTCAACCATAACGACCTATGGAGGAACATTATGCGAACCATTGGACTCAAAGCACTGTTTGCTGTCTGCCTGCTGATACTGGCCGTATTTACGGACCTTGAGACAGCAATGGCTGGCCAGCAGCTTGGTCAGACCAATTTTGACGATGGGTCAGGGCTCCCATGGCACGTAGTCGAATCCATGACCGCAAAGATGGAATTCGAAATCACAGATGGTGTTTACAGAATCAGGATTGTCAATCCGGGCGGAGCGTCCAATGGCGGTGAGGACCGGTGGGACTGCCAGTTCTGCCACAAGGGGCTCAAAATTGCCGCAGGGCATGAGTATGAGATCAGCTATGAGATTACGGCCTCAAACGCCGGGCAGTTTTATACCAAGATCGGCAATCTCGGCGGGGACGTTGAGATCTGGCACAACATGTCGGACGGGACCGATTTTGATGCCACCTGGGGACTGATCCCGATTAATGCGGGCGAGACGCTCTCGGTAGACCTCGTTTTCACCGCCTCGCAGAGCATTGATGTCGCGGAATGGGCATTTCATCTGGGCGGTGACGGAACCTATACAAACGGCGGCTGTTTTCCAGCAGGAACGGAGATTGTCTTTGACAACATGTCGCTTGTGGACCTGACCTCCGGCGAAAACGACTACATTCCCGAGAAAAAGTGGGTCCGCTCGGATATCCTGACCAATCAGGTGGGGTATTTCAGAAACGCGGTGAAGCGTGCCGTTCTGCTGACAGACAGGGAGGAGCCTGTCAGCTTCTTCGTATATGATGCAAGCGGGCAGGAAGTATATTCCGGCAAGGGCCAGGTATTTGGCTATGACAGCGATTCCGGTGACCGAATTCAGCAACTGGACTTTTCCGGGATGAATCAGGATGGCACCTATACCATCCGCACATCAGATGGCGCGCAGAGCCGTCCGTTTACAATTGACGGCGGACGCATGTACTCGGCGATGATGTTCGATGCGCTCAATTACTTCTACCAGAACCGTTCCGGGATTCCTATCGAAAGCCGCTACATCACCTCCGGTGATACCTCTGCACT
The DNA here is from genome assembly GCA_017458865.1 of Clostridia bacterium. Classification (GTDB taxonomy): domain Bacteria; phylum Bacillota; class Clostridia; order Christensenellales; family Aristaeellaceae; genus Ventricola. Next base: position 1,006 of record JAFSZW010000228.1, on the reverse strand, counting down.
GGCCAGAGCGGCCGGTCATCAGCCGGATTTGGCTGAGATTGAGCAGACCTGGGGCTATACTGGCTCCTCCGGCACCCAGGATGTCACTGGCGGCTGGTATGATGCGGGGGATCAGGGAAAGTACATCGTCAATGGTGGCATTGCCCTGTGGACGATGCAGAATCAGTATGAGCTTGCCAAAATATTGAGCCTTGATGCAGCGTTTGCGGACGGGACCATGAGTGTGCCTGAAAATCAGAACGGCTGGCCGGATCTTCTGGATGAGGCACGGTTTGAGCTGACCTGGATGTTTACCATGATGGTAGCAGACGGGGATTACAAAGATATGGTCTACCACAAGATCCATGATGACAAATGGACCGGTCTCGGCGTTGCGCCTGCAGATGATACACAGAACAGGATTATCAAACCGCCGACGACAGCCGCGACGCTGAATGTTGCCGCGTGTGCGGCACAGGCGGCAAGAATCTGGCAGGGCATAGATGACGCATTTGCAGCGCAGTGCCTGGATGTTGCCAGACGGACCTATGCCGCCGCAAAAGCGCATCCCGAAATGTACGCACCGCTGGATGAGACAATTGGCGGAGGTGCATACGGTGATGATGACGCCCGGGATGAGTTTTACTGGGCAGCATGCGAGCTCTATCTGACGACGGGCGAAAACACCTACTATAGCGACATGTCTTCATCTCCCTATTTCTGCGCAGTGCCGGTCGGCCTGTCCGGCGGCGAGTGCGTCGACACGTACGCCAGCTTTGACTGGGGGCATGTCGCGCCGCTCGGCACGCTTTCCATGCTCCTGAACGGCGGCCGCCTGAGCGCGGAAATCTATGCGCAGGCAAGGGATAATCTCAAATATGCCGGCGATGTCTACGTAAACCGTGAGTCCTATCAGGGGTATATGCTGCCCTATACGGTCTCAACCCTGGCCTACAACGATTCGGACACGGGCTATGTCTGGGGCTCCAATTCCCTCGTGGTGAACAATGCCATTGTGCTGGCCTAT
>JAFSZW010000227.1 GCA_017458865.1 Clostridia bacterium | reverse complement strand
TTGCCGTAGCGGTCCTGCAGGGCGAGCGTCATCCGCTGGAGTTTCCGTTCCCGCTCATCTGCAGCCTGTTGAGCGGCTTTTTCCTGTTCCTGTGCTTCATAATCCGTGAACAGGTCCAGCTGGACTGGTCCGGAGTCAGGGATTTCAGTTTCCAGGATGACGCCGGCTGCGACAATCGTCACATACCGGATGGTAAAATCCGGATCTACAAGGCGGTCATACAGGCCCAGCATTGTTTCCATGATGCGTTTTGTGGAACTGGTGTACTCAGTCAGGTTGCCAGTGCCGTGGGCGTGCTTTGGAACCTGGCGTCCATAGCGATCCGTTGTTACAATGCCTGTATAGGGCTTGCCCGTTTGGGTGACAGTGAATGTGGAATCCGCTGCACTTTTGCCTCTGAAAGCACAGGTGAGGCTTGTCTGGTCATACCCGATGGTCAGCGTGATCTGCCGGGTAACAAGCTTTTTGCGGACCAGATCAAGCGCAAGCAGCTCGGTCATCTCCCGCACGATAAGCCGTCCCTTTTCTTTTGAATACGGTTCAGAGAGCACCTGACCCGAGGTGATGGAGTTGGACTCCGGTTTGTAGGATTTAATCGTCCGGATATCCGTTGGTTCCCAGCCCCACGCGTGGTCAATGAGGAGCTCCGCGTTGATACCGAGCAGATCATACAGTTTCCGTTCATCTCTTGTGCTGAGCCTGGCAATATCGCCCATTGTACGGCAGCGGATGCCTTCCAGCCGTTTGGCAGTCCCGCGGCCAACACGCCAGAAATCGGTGAGCGGCGTATGGCACCAGAGCTGTTCGCGATAGGCGCGCTCATCCAGCTCGGCGATCCGCACGCCCTGTGCATCCGGCTCGACATGCTTTGCGACAATGTCCATGGCCACCTTGGCCAGATACAGGTTTGTCCCGATACCGGCAGTTGCTGTTATGCCCGTGGCGGCAAGGACTTCCCGGATCATGTCCATGGCGAGATCATGAGCACTTTTCCCATATGCCTTCAGGTAAGAGGTGACATCCATGAAAACCTCGTCTATGGAATACACATGAATGTCATCCGGGCTGACATACTTCATATAGATGGAAAAGATCTGCGTACTGATCTTCTCATACAGTTTCATGCGCGGTGGGGCGACAATGTAGCCCACCTCAAGAGACGGATCCCTGAGGGCCGCGGCATCGCTTGAGGTGCCCCTGAACTGATACCGGCCGTTTTCGCTCTGCTGCAGGCAGCCAAGCTTTACGGCTTGTCTGAGCCGCTCTGCGTTGACTTCCCTGACGCGCTGCACAACTTCAAACAGACGGGCACGGCCGGGAATACCATAGGCCTTAAGCGAAGGGGATACAGCCAGACAGATGGTCTTTTCAGTGCGGCCGGGATCTGCTACTACCAGATTGGTTGTGAGAGGATCTGTATGCCGGTCCATGCACTCCACGCTGGCATAGAAGGATTTAAGGTCAATCGCGATGTACGTATGGTCCAAGGACGTCACTCCCTTCTCACAATTCTGTTTTTCGGCATCCGGCCTGTGCAGCAATCGGCATCGCTGCACTGAAGCGTAGCAGGAGGCGGATTGTTTCTGCATTTCCGGACAGCCGGACTTAAATCTCCTGTAGATGGGAAAAGTGCACGGAGAATACGCCGGAAAGCAGTCGGCAGTGCACCTGTCTGTACATTATCACAGTCATCGGTGAAAAGCAATCTTTCTGATTAATATGTGATACGGAG
>JAFSZW010000226.1 GCA_017458865.1 Clostridia bacterium | reverse complement strand
ATCTGAAATCCGGATTTAGGTTACTTCCAGACGGGCAGGAGACGTTCTATTCCATCATGGGTGAGAACTGGAAATGCCTGGAGCTGGAGATGGATCGCAGCATGTCCGGTTTCTGAGGCAACTCAAGGGATGATCTGATGCAGCAGCATGCAAACCGGATCATCCCTTGCCGCTGGAAGATGACGCTATGAGCTTTTTTTTGATTTATGGAGGGGAAGATGACAGAGATAATAGATCCGGCGATGACGACGAGGGCATCTGCGTATGCGCTCTGGATGAAGGCACCGAATCCCATGGTGACCTTTTTCAAGACGCTGGATGTCACGAGACTGGTCCGCATCAGCCGGAAACAGCACCTCAAATTCAATATGCTGCTCGATTACTGCATTGGGAAGGCGGCAGCGTCAATCAAAGAGTTTTATCTGCTGCCGGTGGGGGATCAGCTTTTGCAGTATGAGACAATTGCAGTCAACACAATTGTCAAAAACCGGACCGGCGAGGTCAGCTCCTGTGATTTCCTGTTTACCGGGGATTTTGGCAGATTCAATGAGGACTATCTCAGATATACATCCGAGGTCGCCAGTACCTGTGAGGACAGGGATCTGTCCGGTGACAGCATGGTCATCGGGACATCGGCGATAATTGATACGGAAATCGACGGTGCGGTTGGTATGAACAGCGGGATTTACAACAATCCGTTCATGATCTGGGGCAGGTACAGGCGAAAGCTGTTTTCGTATTATCTGCCGGTCTCGTTCCAGTTTCACCATACACAGATGGACGGGGCGCACGCCGGCAGGTTTCTTAAGAACCTGCAAAACGAAATCAACGCTTTGAGCGTGTGACGGGGAGATGAGTGTCGTGCAGACAGAAAAGATGACAATATCCGGCATTCCGGCAATTCTCTGGGGGCAGCCTTCAGACCGGCTCTATATCCATGTACATGGAAAGATGAGCAGGAAGGAATACGCAGAGCAATTTGCTGAGATTGCGGGTGAGAAGGGCTATCAGACGCTGAGCTTTGATCTGCCGGATCACGGCGAACGGGCGGGGCAGTGCCGCTGCGACATCTGGAGCGGCATGAGGGACCTCACCAGCATTGCAGATTACGCGTTTGAACGGTTTCCCCATATTTCGCTGTTTGCGTGCAGTATGGGGGCATACTTTTCGCTCAATGCGTATGCAGACCGGCCATTTGAGAAGTGTCTGTTCCAGTCGCCAGTTGTCGATATGCGCTGGCTGGTGGAACATATGATGATCTGGTCTGGTGTGACGCCGGAACAGCTTGAACGGGAGAGGGAAATCGATACGCCCATTGACCTGCTTCGATGGGATTACTATCAGTACATCCTGTCGCATCCGGTCACAGACTGGCCCCATCCGGCCAGTATTCTGTATGCGGCGCTGGATGATCTCCAGCCCGAATCATCCATCCGCGCTTTTGCGGAGCGGTTCCATGCGGATGTGACTGTATCAAAAAACAGCCGGCATCCTTTCATGGAACCGGAGGATGTGCCCATTGTGCAGGGATGGCTGCAGGAGCGGATCTGAGCATCCTCTCAGATGCACGCCCAAACCGGGAGGATTGACAGCCAGATAAGAGCTGAAACGCGGTTGCCGTCACTCCGGCACCTGCGGGAGCAAACGGAAACGACAGAGGGCCTGAGGCTTCCCATTGGGCATGGCCCATAGCAGTTTAATCATGATGCAGCGATTTGAAAGAAAGGATTGAGTATATGCCGCCAAAGGTAAAGTTCCAGAAGGAAGAGATCATCCGGGCAGCGTTTGAGGTTGCGAGGAAAAGCGGGATTGGCGCGGTGACGGCGAGAGAGGTGGCGGCGGAGCTGAATGTTTCGCCCAGGCCGATCTTCACGTACTATGAGACGATGGACCAACTGCGCCGGGATGTGTATGAAATGGCAAAGGACCAATACCGTATATACGTCGAGCGCGGCCTTGCGGAGGAGATTCCGTTTCTCGGTGTCGGACATCAGTATATCCGGTTTGCCAGGGAAGAACCGGAACTGTACAAGCTGCTGTTTCTGACGAAACCGGACGGGGCTGTCGGCGGTGCGATGGACATTCTGGCACACTCACAGAATCTGGTGAGAGAGTCCATTATGCGCATTTATCACATGGATGCGCATATGGCGGACTGCTATTTCAGAGACCTGTGGCTGATCGCCTTCAGTTTTGCCACGCTGGTGGTGACGGATGACTGCATGTATACGGATGAGCAGATGAGCGCGATCTTTTCCGAGGTCAGTCTTTCGATCTGCAAGGCCTACAAGGAGATTCCAGGACTGGCCGAGGGCAAGTATGACAGGGATGCGATTTTCAGGGAACTGGTCAGGCACTGAGGCTTGCTGCATTTCGGGAAAGGGACAGGAAATTTCCATATGAGCCGCGTACTTGTTCTTGTGGGAAGTGTGCGCAGGGGCGGCAATACAGATCTGCTCGCCCGTGCCTTTGCAGATGGTGCCCGGACTGCGCATGAGGTTGAGATTCTGTCAGTTGCGGATTCAAACGTCCATCCGTGTCTTGGATGCAATGGCTGTTACGAGATGGAGGGCGGCAGGTGCATTCAGCAGGATGACATGTCCGCGGTTTATGAAAAGCTCAGATGGGCGGATACGCTGGTGCTGGCCTCACCCGTTTACTTCTACGGAATCAGTGCTCAGATGAAAGCAATCGTTGACCGGCTGCATGCCCCGATGAGAAATACGCTCGGGATTCGGCGCCTGGGCCTTATCCTGGTTGGCGCGGCAGAATTGCCGGACCTCTTTGATCCAATCCTCCTCCAGTACCGGATGGTGCTGCGGTTCTTTGGACTTGAGGACATCGGGACGGTGCTTGCCCGGGGCGCAAGGGATAAAGGGGATGTCCGCTCAGGAAACGGACTGTCGCAGGCGTATGAACTGGGGGCAGGCCTGCAGGAATTGAGACAGGAGGGTGTATGAAGACAATTGGACTGATTGGCGGGATGAGCTGGGAAAGCACGCTCACCTACTACAAAATCATCAACGAGACCATCAGCGAAAAGCTCGGCGGACTGCATTCGGCGAAGATTCTATTGTACAGCGTCGACTTCGATGAAATTGAGCGCTGCCAGTCATCCGGTGACTGGGCGAAAAGTGCTGAAATTCTCGGGGATGCCGCGAAGCGGCTGGAGGGTGCCGGCGCTGACTTTATCGTGATCTGTACCAACACCATGCACAAGATCGCACCGGAGGTCCGGGACCATATTTCGGTCCCGCTGCTCCATATCGCGGAGGTTACCGCGCAGGTCCTCAGGGATCACGGAATCAGGACTGCCGGGCTGCTGGGCACCAGCTATACCATGACGGAGCCCTTCTATGTGGATGTGCTGAAAGGGGAAGGTCTTACGGTCCTTGTCCCGGATCATGATGATATCCGGCTCGTTAACGACATCATATTTAATGAACTCTGCGTCGGTATCATCCGGGAATCCTCAAAAGAGACGCTGCTCCGCGTCATAAATGACCTGAGGAGCCGCGGGGCGGAGGGCGTCATCCTGGGCTGCACCGAACTTGGCATGCTGGCCAGTGACGGGGATACGGAGATTCTGCTGTTTGATACCGCACTGCTCCATGCCAGGGAAGCGGCGCTGCTGTCCCTCAGATAAAGCCTGTCCAGGAACAACGGAACATACGGAGGCATGATGATGAACTGGCCGGTCTATTTTGCTGAGGGTGCCATATGCCTTGTTGCCTTTACCTGCGACGTTTTCATACCGCTTTGCAGAAATCCGGTCTGGTGGATTCACGATTATCCGCCAGATATCCAGGAAAAGTACTTTGAAACACATGAGCGGATTCCGACAGAGTCGCTGAGCAGGCCTGTACTGCTAAAAAAAGGCATAGCGCTTGTCCTTTGTCTTGTGGTGTTTGCTCTGCTAACCATGTTGGCAGGGGCAGATTCATTCCTTTCGGCCTTTCTGGCCAGTTACGGATTGTGGCTGCTGGTTGACTGGTATGACTGCTTTTTCCTTGACTGGGTGCTGTTTGCCAATGTGAAGCGTATCCGCCTGCCGGGAACAGAGCACATGGATAAAGCATATCACCAGAAGAAATACCATGTCGTGCGATCTTTGATCGGGATGGCGCTGGGACTTTTGCCGTGCCTTCTGTGCGGACTGCTGGTTATGCTGCTTATCTCATCCGGAAAGTGAAATGTGTGAGGAAAGTGAATAGATGAAATGGGAAATGGGCATTGCAAGGTGTGGCCTTGCCTGCTGCCTGTGCCGCGAAAACGACCACTGCAGCGGCTGCAATTCGGGCGAGTACCCGGACAGGGCGTGGTGCGAAAACAGAAAGTGTTCAATGGACAAAGGGCTTCTCCACTGCTACGAGTGCAGCGAACCCTGCCGCAAGGGCCTCCTGGCCAAAGTCAAGCCATATGCATTCACATGCTTTGCAAAGCAGTATGGCGAGGTGGCACTGCTTGACTGTCTTGAGTGGAATGAGCAGATGGGTGTCGTATATCATCGTCAGGGGATCACCGGCGATTACGATGAATTTGATGATGTCAACAGCCTGATCCGGTTTATCCGGACGGGAAACAGGGGTTCAGATGGAGAGTAAGACGCAGATGTCTCTGCCGCTTCTTTGCAGGGCGGCCAGGGAAGGGTATTACGGGAATGACTGGCAAATGAGCCATGGCCGCATAGCGGATGCGCTGTTCATATACCTGGATGGCACGCCGGAACCGGCATCTCTGGCCATGCTTGAATCGAGATTCGGCGGCAGACAGTGGGTGTGCCTGACAAAGGCCTGGGAGGACTGCGTAAATGCCAGGTATCCGGATGCCCGCACATATACCCGATATCAGATGAAACCGTCAAAGCAATTTCATCTGCAGGAATTGACGCTGCCGGCAGGCTGCCAGGTCGTGCGGATGGATGAGGACATCTTTGAGTGCAAGCCGTTTGCCCATGGCAAAAACTTCGCATCCTTTGAACGCTTTGAGGCTGAGGGCGCGGGCGCTGCGGCATGGATGGACGGGAAGATCGTCGCATCTGCGTCATCATTTATCAGTATGAATGGCGAAGTGGAGATGGACATCTTCACGGAGGAGGCATACCGGGGCATGGGCATTGCAAGTGCCTGTATTGACCGGATGCTGAGGGACTGTATGGACAAAGGGCTGACCGTTCACTGGGATGCACAGAACGAACATTCAAGGCATCTTGCCGGAAAATTCGGGTTTACGGAGGAGAATGCCT
>JAFSZW010000225.1 GCA_017458865.1 Clostridia bacterium | reverse complement strand
GTGATTTTGTATGGCACCTAAGCAGAAGCTGAAAAAAGCTACCCGCAAGCGCCGCGAGCGCAAAGTCGTTGAGCGCGGTGCGGCACATATCCGCTCCTCCTTCAACAACACGATTGTTACCATCACTGACCTGCAGGGCAATGCACTGAGCTGGGCCAGCGCCGGTGGACTGGGCTTCCGCGGAAGCAAGAAGTCTACGCCGTTTGCTGCACAGACCGCTGCTGAGACTGCTGCGAAGGCCGCGATGGAGTATGGCCTCAAAACGGTTGAGGTTTATGTCAAGGGACCGGGCTCCGGACGTGAGGCCGCGATTCGTTCGCTGCAGGCAGCAGGCCTTGAGGTTAACATGATCAAAGACGTGACGCCGATCCCGCACAACGGATGCCGTCCGCCGAAGCGCCGCCGCGTGTAAGGTTTTGTAAGGAGGACAATGCATAATGGCGAACAATAAAGAGCCCATTGCAAAGAAATGCCGTAGCCTCGGCGTTTCCCCTGTGGTTATGGGTTATGATAAGAAGCATTCCAACCGGAACCCGGGCGGCAACAAGCGCAAGAAGGTTTCCGAGTATGGCACCCAGCTGAAGGAGAAGCAGAAGGTCAAGTTCGTGTACGGCGTGCTGGAGAAGCAGTTCCACCGCTACTACATGAAGGCTGCCAACATGCGCGGCATCACCGGTGAAAACCTGCTGCGCCTGCTGGAGCTGCGCCTTGACAATGTGGTGTATCGCCTTGGCCTGGCCAAGACCCGCCGCATGGCGCGTCAGATCATCGTGCACGGCCACATCAAGGTCAACGGAAAGAAAGTGGACATTCCGTCCTACTCCGTCAAGGCCGGCGATGTGATTACCGTACGCGAGCGCTCCATGGAGCAGACCATGTTCAAGGAGCTGCGCGACAAGTCAGTCGTTACCCCCAAGTGGCTCACCTATGATGCGGCGACCCTTACGGGCACTGTCGCAGCCATGCCGGCCCGCGAGGACATCGACTGCCCGATCCAGGAGCACCTGATCGTTGAGCTCTATTCTCGTTAATCCGTTGATCTATCTTTTGAGGAGGAGGAGTCATTAAATGATCGAAATCGAAAAGCCGCACATTGATCGGGTCCAGGTCGACGATAACTATGGCAAGTTTGTCATTGAGCCGCTGGAGCATGGTTTCGGACAGACGCTCGGAAACTCCCTGCGTCGGGTGCTGCTGTCCTCCCTTCCTGGCGTAGCTGTTACCAGCATACGCATTGACGGGATTCAACATGAGTTTTCCTCTGTCCCAGGTGTCAAGGAAGATGTTGCGGAGATTATTCTGAACCTGAAAGAGATTTCAGCGAAGCTCTACTGTGATGGCCCGAAAACCATTACGATCAACAAGAAAGGCCCCTGCGAGCTGAGCGCCGGTCAGCTGGCGATTGACGATCAGATTGAGATTGTCAATCAGGATCTGCATATCGCTACCCTCAATGAGGATGCTGATGTGACGATGACGCTGACCATTGAGCGGGGCCGGGGCTATGTGTCCGCCGACCACAACAAGACGGCGGCAACCCCCATTGGCGTGATTCCGACCGACTCCATCTTTACGCCGATCAGGAAGGTCAACTACGAAGTGGAGAATACCCGCGTGGGTAAGGAAACCGACTTTGACCGACTGACGCTTGAGGTGTGGACGGACGGCAGTGTCCAGCCGGATGAGGCCATTTCGACGGCCGCGAAGATTCTGGGCGGACATCTGAAACTGTTTATGGATCTCACGGACCAGGTTGTGACAATCGGGTTCAATGAGAAAGAGGACGATCATCGCGAGAAAGTGCTGGAGATGACGATTGAGGAGCTGGACCTTTCAGTCCGCGCCTACAACTGTCTCAAGCGCGCAGGCATCAACAGCGTGGCCGAACTGGTTCAGAAGAATCAGGAGGACATGATGAAGGTGCGCAACCTCGGCAAGAAGTCGCTTGAAGAGGTTGAGCAGAAGCTGGCAACACTTGGCCTGGCGCTTCGCGCAGATGAAGAGTAACCATTACTGCTCTGCCTAAGGGAACTATGGGCACATGATGTCCCCGGATCCGATCCGCGATTACGGGATCGAGACGGGGACATACGTGTGTGAGGAACTGTAGTTGCAGGAGGCAGACTGAACGAGGAGGATTATTATGGCAAATCAGCGGAAACTTGGCCGCACCGCCGCTCAGCGCAAAGCATTGCTGCGCAATCAGGTAACCAATCTTATTTGGTACGGACGTATCGAAACGACCCTGCAGAAAGCCAAAGAGGTGCGTGTCATGGCTGAGCGCCTGATCACTCTGGCTGTCAAGGAATGCGATAACAACGTATCAGTTGAGAAGACCATCAACAACGACAAGGGTCAGTCCGTCGTGAAGACGTTCCAGAACGATGCACCCAGCAAACTGGCTGCCCGTCGCCGCATCATGGCGTATCTTTACAACATTCCTGCTCCCATGACTGAGAAAGAGAGCAAGCATGCTTACAAGGAGCGCACCAAGGACATTAAGTTCCCGGTCGTTGAGAAGCTCTTCCGTGAAATCGGACCCAAGTACAAGGCCCGCAACGCTGAGAAGAACTGTGCCGGCGGCTACACCCGCATCATCAAGAAGGGCCCCCGCCGCGGTGACGCAGCTGAGATGGTCATCCTTGAGCTGATCTAATCTGCACCATCAGTCCCGATTCATCGGGACTTTTTTTATGCCAAATTGCTGCATGTGCCGGGATAAGTGATCGTAGCCTGTCCCGATGTCCCGCCGGATTTGCTTGAGGATACGCTCAAAAAAACTGGTAGTACAGGATTCAAACGTGTGGTATAATGACGCGTGCATTTGAAAAAGAGTAGAAGTGAAAGGGAATATCCGGATGAGAATCTACCAGCCTGTCAGAGGCGTCGGCGCCGCGCTTCGCGAAAACAGCTTTATGATTATCGACGATGCGGGTGTGGAAATCGGACAGGGAGGACTTGAGTTCCGCGTTCTCAGGAAGATGTTTGAGGAACGGCCCCTTGATATAGAGATGACCATAAATGCCCATCCGGCAGCAATTGACACACTGTATGGCGCCCTGGTTGCCCGTGCGGAGCGGATTAAGCTTGAGAATGAGAATCTGCCTGCCAGACTGTACACGCGCTGTTCCATTCAGGATACGGCGAAGTACAGTTACTTTATCAATATGGGCTTTGATGACCGGGACGGCATAGAACTCTTTGTCCGGTATATCCAGGAAAATGCGACACAGCGGCAGAACTATCCGCCGATTGGCACCAAGTGCGAAGATGCGGACCTGCATACAAGAGCCAGGCGTGAGGAGTTTCTCCAGCGGCTTAAAAGCCTTGGGGATGAGCCGCACGCGGAGGAATGGCTGTCAGATCAGATGCGCAATCCCGTCTTTTCGGCAAAGGTCGTGATGTACGGATCGGAATTTGCCGGCGCAGTTCTGGTAACCGGATCCCAGCAGGAAGCGGTTGTTCAGATGATTGGCGTAGAGCCGAAATGGCGGGGCAGAGGCGTCGCAGCCTCGCTCATTGACGAGGTGCTGCTGCAGCTGAGCGGCCAGAAGGTTCCCTACCTCGTGGTCCGTACGCAGCGCCGGAATCAGCGCATGCTGCGGCTGCTCAAGCGCTGTCAGTTTGAATGGATAAGAACTGAAGAGCTGCTCCTTGGACGCGATATGTAACCCCGGAAACCTCGACCCAGACTATAATGGAGGCAAAAATGAAACTGCAAAAAGGTGCATACACCGCTTTAGTGACACCGTTCCATGAGGACGGCTCGGTCAATTTTGAGAAACTGCGCGAACTGGTCGAATGGCAGATCCAGGAGGGCATTGACGGCATCGTCGCTCTCGGGACGACAGGCGAGAGCAGCACAATGAGCCATGAAGAGGATGATGCTGTCGCAGAGTGCGTGATTGAGGTAGCAAATGGCCGCATTCCCATTATCTGCGGCGCCGGCTCCAACAGCACCCAGACGCAGCTTGAAAAGACCATCCGCTACAGGAAGATGGGCGCGGATGCCGTTCTCCTGATCACGCCTTATTATAACAAGGCAAATGAGGAGGGTATGTACCGCCACTTTGCGACGGTCGGTGATCAGGTGGACATCCCCATTGTGCTCTATAACGTGCCCGGACGGACAGGCTGCTCCATCAGCCCGGCCTGCGTGGCAAGGCTTGCCAAGCATCCGAACGTGGTGGCCATCAAGGAGGCCAGCGGAAACATCAGCTATGCGGCGCATGTCGCAAAGCTGCTCGGCGACGACTTTGCCATGTTCTCCGGCAATGACGACATGATCGTCCCGTTCCTGAGCCTGGGCGGCTCCGGTGTCATCTCCGTTCTTTCCAACGTCATTCCGGCACAGGTGCATGAACTGACGGCAGCTTACTTTGCCGGTGATACAGAGAAGGCGCGCGCCATTCAGCTCAAATATCTCGACCTGATCGACGCTCTCTTCTGCGAGGTGAACCCGATCCCGGTCAAAGAGGCCATGAACCAGATGGGCCTTGAGGTCGGTCCGTATCGCCTGCCGCTGTGCGAAATCAGCCCTGCTGGCCGAGAGCGCGTGCGGAAAGCGCTGGAGGTGCTCAAATGAGAGTCGCAATCGTAGGAAACGGCCGGATGGGCAAAATCCTCGCCAGGCTTTCGGCTGAGGCCGGCTATGAACTGGCCGGAATGGTTGGACCGGGGGATGCCGCCTCCATTGATGATCTTGAGCATATCGGTGCGGCGATAGACTTTTCCTATCCCGGCAATCTTGATGCGCTGCTTGCGCGTGCCAGGCGGGATCATTTCCCGCTGGTCATCGGAACGACAGGATACACAGATGAGCAGGTGGCAAGCATCCGCGAGGCATCTCAACACATCCCGATCGTTTATGCCAGCAACTATTCGACGGGCGTCACCGTCATGAACCGGCTTGTTCGCGAGGCAGCAAAGGTGCTTGAGGGCTTTGACATTGAGATCGTGGAAACGCATCACCGGATGAAAGTGGATGCGCCCAGCGGGACGGCAAAGTCCCTGCTGGCCAGTGTAAACCCGGAGGGCAGCCATCCGGTCATTGATGGGCGCAGCGGTATCGTGGGCGCACGCGGCAATGAGATTGGCATGCACGCACTGCGCGGCGGCACGGTTGCCGGTGAACACCGGGTGTTCTTCTACGGTGAGAAGGAAGAACTCGAAATCCGGCACCGGGCCGAGGATCGGGAGATCTTCGCACGCGGTGCTATTCGCGCACTGGCGTATGT
>JAFSZW010000224.1 GCA_017458865.1 Clostridia bacterium | reverse complement strand
GGTTGCAATGGTGCTGGCAGTTGCCCTCAGCATGTTCCTATTTGTGATGGTTCCCTCCGGTGCAGCCACCCTGTTTGGCAAGGCTACGGACAACCGCATCCTGATCAATCTGTTTGCCGGTGTTGTCCGCATCCTGATCCTGATTGGCTACATGGTTGGCATCTCTTTCGTGCCGGACATCAAGCGGGTCTTTATGTACCATGGCGCGGAGCACAAGACGGTGTTCTGCAATGAGGCAAACGAGGAGCTCACGCCGGAAAACGCCAGGAAGTTTTCAAGACTGCATCCACGCTGCGGCACGGCATTCCTGTTTCTGGTCATGTTCATTTCCATCCTGATCGGCTCGGTAGCGGACCAGCTCCTGTTCCTGATCTTTGGCATCGAAAAGCTCACATTCTTTGGCCGGATTCTGCGCAGCCTTCTGATCCTGCCGTTCGTGGCCGGTGTTTCCTATGAGACGCTAAAGGGACTTGCCCATGCCGGCGATGCTCTGATCGTCCGGATTCTGCGCTGGCCTGGCCTTATGCTGCAGTATCTGACGACCCGGGAACCGGATGATGCCATGCTTGAGGTGGCGATTGCCTCCATGAAAGCGGCAAAAGCCGGACCGGCAAAGTATGCTGAGCAGCTGGGCGAGGGCGCGGTACTCTGGGTGCCGGATTCGGCCGATGAGAAAAAGGAAGCAGGCAAGGCAGCATGACCATCGGTGAGGCACTGAAACGGGGCGAAACCGAACTGGCCAATGCCGGTGTGCCTGAGCCCAGGCTGGATGCGGAGCTGCTCCTTTCCGGCATACTGGGAGAGCCGCGGCTGACGCTGTGTCTGAACCGGGACCAAGCGCTTGACGATGCTGCCGGGCATGCCTATTTATCGCGCATTGCCCGGCGGGCAAAGCGTGAACCACTGCAATACATTGAAGGGGAAACCGAGTTTATGGGCTTCCCTTTTTCTGTTACAGGGGACGTGCTGATTCCGCGTCCGGACACGGAAATCCTCTGCGAGGCGGCCATTGAACGGCTGCCCAGGGGCGGCAGAGTGTTTGATCTGGGTACCGGCAGCGGGGCGCTTGCGGTCAGTATCGCAAAGCTGCGGCCGGATGCGGACATTTGGGCGGGCGATCTATCGGAAAAAGCGCTTGATGTGGCAAGGCAGAACGCGAAAAAAAATGGAGCAAATGTGCACTTTGTTTTGGGTGACTGTCTTGAACCTGTGTGGCACTTGCGGTATGATATGATTGTATCGAATCCGCCGTATATCAGCGAAGCGGAAAGGCCATCCCTGGCACCTGAGCTCTCCTCGGAGCCGGCAATGGCGCTCTTTGATGGCGCGGACGGGCTGACGTTTTACCGGCGGATTACACGGGAGGCGCCAGGGTGTCTTAACCCGGGTGGGACGCTCCTGTTTGAAATCGGATGGCAGCAGGCAGAGCCTGTGTCGGCACTGCTTGAGACATATATTGGAACGCCGTTCCGGATAAAGGATTACGGCGGCAACTGGCGGGTCTGCGGCGCTACGCTGCGCGCAGTTTCGGACCAAGGGATGGAGTAATTGAATGCTGGATAAACTGGATTGGGTAAGGCCGAGGTTTGAGGAAGTCGGCATGCTGCTTTCAGATCCGGATGTGGTGAAGGATCAGAAACGCTGGCAGTCACTGGTCAGGGAGCATGCACGGCTTGAGCCGCTCAACGCGGCCATTCAGCGCCTTGAGGGAATGGAAGCAGAGCGGGAGGAGGCACGGCACCTTCTGTCTGAACCCGGTATGGAGGAGATGGCCGAGGAGGAACTCAGCCGCCTGAATACCGGGATAGAGGAAACGGAACAGGAGATCCGCCTGATGCTGATTCCGCCGGATCCGAATGCTGAGCGCAGCGCGGTCATGGAGATCCGCAGCGGCGCCGGCGGCGAGGAGGCTGCACTGTTCGCAGCTGAGCTGCAGCGCATGTACATGCGTTATGCAGAGCGCCGGGGATGGCGGTGCGAGGTGATTGATGTATCGCCCACAGAGCTTGGCGGGATCAAGGAAGCGGTCTTTGAGATTCATGGCGACAGCGTATTCAGCCGTCTGCGCTACGAAAGCGGCGTACACCGGGTGCAGCGCATTCCGGTCACGGAAAGCAATGGCAAGCGCCAGACGTCAACGGCCACGGTTGCGGTTATGCCTGAGGCAGAAGAGGTGGACGTGGATATCGATCCGGGCGATCTGCGCATAGATACCTATCGGGCGTCAGGTCACGGCGGCCAGTATATCAACCGAACGGACAGCGCGGTCCGCATTACGCATATCCCGACAGGCGTCGTGGTGACCTGCCAGGACGAGAAGAGCCAGCTCAAGAACAAGGATAAGGCCATGCGGGTCCTTCGGGCAAGGCTTTACGAGCGGGCGCTTGAGGCAAAGCATGAGGCCGAGGCCGAAAACCGGCGTTCCCAGGTCGGAAGCGGCGACAGAAGTGAGCGCATCCGCACATACAATTACTGCGAGGGGCGTGTGACAGATCACAGGATCGGCAAAACAATCTACACGCTTCCAACCTTCCTCGACGGGGATATAGATGAACTGGTGGAGCCGCTCATCCTGGCAGACCGTCAGGAGAAGCTGCGCCAGCTGGGCCTTGCATCAGGCAGTGCGGAGACGGACGCATGATCACAAAGGTAGTAAAACCGACACCGGACCAGATCAGGCTGGCCGGCAGCCTCATTGCCGATGGGCAGCTTGTCGCATTTCCGACTGAAACGGTCTATGGACTGGGGGCCAACGCTAGAGACGCAGAGGCGGTTGGGCGGATCTTTGAGGCAAAGGGGCGCCCGGGGGACAATCCGCTGATTGTCCACATCAGCTGTGAGGCGGAGATTCCGCCGCTGGTTGTCGCCATTCCGCCCCATGCGAAGGAACTGATGGCCCGGTTCTGGCCGGGGCCCATGACCCTGATTTTCCCTAAATCCGACGCCATTCCGGATGCCGTCAGCGCCGGACTGGATACCGTGGGTATCCGGATGCCCGGCAATGATATTGCACGCGCCTTGATTGAGGCGAGTGGGTGTCCCATTGCGGCGCCCAGCGCCAATCGCAGCGGCCGGCCGAGCCCGACCAGTGCGCAGCACGTGCTTGAGGACATGAACGGACGCATTCCGATGATCCTTGACGGCGGTGCCTGCGAGGTCGGTCTCGAATCGACCGTGATTGATGCCAGGGGCGATGTCCCGGTCATCCTGCGTCCCGGCGGGATCACGCCGGAAATGGTTAAAGAGGCTGTCGGGGCGGTACGGCTGGATGAGCACATCATGGCCCCTGTCAGTGAGGGTGAGCGGGTCCGCTCGCCCGGCATGAAATACCGGCATTATGCGCCAAAGGCCCGTACGGTGATCTTTGAGGGCACGCCAGAACGCGTCGTCCGGACCATCTGCGAGCGTTATGATGCGGAACTGGCAGCAGGCGGCCTGCCGGCGATCCTGGGCTTTGAAAACCACGACTATGGGGACCGTCAGGTGCTTTCCCTCGGGATTCCGGAACATCCGGATGAGGCCGCCAACCGGCTCTTTGCCGCACTCAGGGAACTGGATACGGAGGGCCGGACGCTGGCCCTGTGCGAAGCACTGCCGCTCAGCGGCATAGGCCTCGCAGTCATGAACCGGATGGGCAGGGCTGCAGCCTTTGACATAGTGCATCTCTGATGCCGGAATTCTGCAGTTTTCACCCCCTTTTCTTAGTGACACTGAAATGACCGGTGGGGACGGGTTCCCTGAACAACAGGGGGAAATATGGACTGTCAGAGCTTTGAACCGATCTTTACCGGGCAGTCTCGCGTGCTGATTCTGGGCTCCATGCCGGGGATCGCATCGCTGACGGCCGCCCAGTACTATGCACACCCACGGAACGCGTTCTGGCCGATTCTGTTTGACTATTTCGGCGAGCCGTTCAGCTTACTGTATGATGATCGCTGTGCCCTCATTCGCCGGCATGCGCTGGCGCTCTGGGATAACTGCCGGACCTGTCAGCGGGAGGGAAGTCTCGATACGGCAATCCACGATGTCAAATACAATGACTTCGACCGGATTTTTGACGCCTGCCGGATTGCCTGTGTGCTCTGCAACGGGCAGAAAGCATACAGCCTGTTCAGGCGGTCAGGCGCAGCAGACGGGCGGGATGTCCGCTGTCTGCCGAGTACAAGTCCCGCGTATACACTGCCATATGAAGATAAACGCAGAATCTGGCATGAACAGATGGATCTGGCGTTTAAATGAACAGATAAAACAGGAGGTGCCCATGAATTTTGTTGATATCATTTTAAAGAAAAAAGCTGGGTTGCCACTCACCGATGAGGAAATTCACCTGTTTGCGGAAGGTGCTGCAACTGGCTCCGTGCCCGATTACCAGATTTCCGCGCTGCTGATGGCTATCTGCTTTCAGGGAATGGATGCCCGCGAGACCACCACGCTGACCATGGAAATGATGCACAGCGGTGATGAGGTGGATCTTTCCGACATCGACGGTGTATGCGTGGATAAGCATTCAACCGGCGGCGTGGGCGATACCACGACGCTTGTTCTGGTGCCGTTGGTGGCTGCCTGTGGTGCGCATGTGGCAAAGCTGTCCGGGCGCGGCCTCGGCCATACCGGCGGCACGCTTGACAAGCTTGAAAGCATTCCTGGCTGCTCCATAAACATCAGCGAAGCTGACTTTATCCGCCAGATCAAAACCATTGGCTGCGCGGTGATTGGCCAGACGCAGAACCTCTGTCCCGCGGACAAGGCATTGTATGCGCTCAGGGACGTCACGGGAACGGTCGGATGCATACCACTGATCGCCTCTTCCATCGTCTCAAAGAAACTGGCGAGCGGTGCCGGCGCGATCGTCCTGGATGTCAAGACAGGCAGCGGTGCGCTCATGCACACGCTTGAGGATTCCGTCAAGCTGGCTGAGGCCATGGTTGCAATTGGCCAGCAGGCAGGCAAGCCCATCTATGCTCTTGTGACCGGTATGGACCAGCCGCTGGGCACGCATGTCGGCAATGCGCTCGAGGTCAAGGAAGCAATCGACATTCTGTCCGGACAGGCAAAAGGTGATCTGCTGAGCGTTTCTCTTGAACTCGGTTCGAGGATGCTCGTCGCGGGCGGACAGGCTGACTCAGTTGAGGAAGGCAAGGAAAAGATGCTTGCCGCGCTCGAATCCGGTGCGGGCCTGCGCAAACTGGAAGAGATGATTGCCGCTCAGGGTGGAAATCCGGCTGTCTGCCGGGATACCTCGCTGCTGCCGCAGGCACCGGTTCTGATTCCGGTTCCGGCACCGGCCAGCGGGTACGTATCCGGGATGGATACAACGGCCATTGGATACTGCACGCAGCACATGGGCGCCGGCCGCGCACTGAAAACGGACGTGATTGATCCGGCTGTCGGCCTTGTCATGCAGGTGCGTCTCGGTGATTACGTAGAAGCGGGTCAGCCGCTGGCTATGCTGCATCTGCGCAGCGAGCAGCAGGCGAAAGAGGCGATCTCTGCCATGCAGGCGGCAGTCAGACTGAGCGATGTCAAACCGGCACCGCTCCCGCTGGTGTATGCCTATGTCTCCGCAGATAAGACGGTCTATGCGGACGGGTATGGACCTGCCAAATAAATGACAAAAATACGCCTGATGCGGCTGTGCCCCTCAGGCGTATCTGTCATTTCATGGACGAAACTGGGACGGTATTCGAGATGGGCATTAAGTTTTAGAATCGTCGGAGCTGGCAGCATAGTGCTGCCTGCTTTGCAAAATGAGGGATAATGTGAGAATCAATGTGTCATCCGGCAGACTGACTGATATTTACGGTCAGGGCTTCCTCTATGTCGACAAGACGCGTTTTCTCAGGGACTGGTGGTTTGAGGGGAATACGGTTACGCTCATTACCAGACCCAGGCGATTTGGGAAGTCTCTGCTGCTTTCGACGGTCCAGAGCTTTTTTGACCCGAATTTCAAGGATGCCCGCAAGAATGATGGGACGCCGCTTTTTGAAGGCCTTGAGGTCTGGAACGATGACAGGATGCGTGCCCTTCATGGGACTGTACCGGTTATTTCGCTCTGTACTTCCGGTTTGCAGGATGTCAGCGGAGCAGGCATTCGGGAACTGCTTGCGTACAGAGTAAGAATCCAGTACAGCAACTATAAGGGTATCCTGCAAAGTGGAAAACTGAATGATGTCGAGAAAGAACAGTTCCTGAGGTATCAGAGCGATGGCGGCGGAGATAAGCCGGAGTTTGCGGTACTGGCACTGTGTCAGTTTCTCTGGTTTGTGTATGGCGCCAAACCCATCATCCTTATGGATGAGTACGATGCACCGTTGACGGAGGCGCTTGTCAAAGGGAACCTTGATGATGTTGTCAGTGCGCTGCGCACCTTTTATGTCGCCGCATTCAAAGACAACGATTTTATGTCCAAGTGCCTGATTACCGGCATTACGAGAATTGCTCAAAAGTCACTGTTTTCAGATTTCAACAGTCCGGACATTGATACAATGATTAACTCGTCCTATCCAACGGTACTTGGCTACACGCAGGATGATGTCAAAAAGCTGCTTGAGATGGCCGGACTGGAAGACGAAATTGAAAAAGTCAGGCACGTGTATGACGGATACACAGTCGGTGCAGAAAGACACATATATAACCCCTTTTCACTGAACCATTTTCTGAAGAAAAGACAGCTTGGCAGATTCTGGATTGATTCCTCTCAGAATACGCTTGCCAGAGACGTGATTCGAAATGGCTCCCCTCAAATTCAGAATGTTCTTGCGGATTTGCTGGAAGGGAAAACGATTACTACGGATTTGCCTGTAAACCTGATTTACAGTAATCTTTACAGGCAGCCGGCATCTGCGTTTTCGCTGCTGTTTTCAGCAGGTTTTCTGAAACTTGTTTCGAAGATGATCATATCAGAATTTCCGTACAAGGAATCGTATGAGGTATCCATTCCCAATGAAGAAGTCAGATCATTCTACTCGGAAATCTTCACCAACGTTTAGCGGGGATCTTGCCTGATTGGTCGAATTGGATGTCCTCATCCCCGAAGGAGAAAAGGGGAGAGTCAACAGAGGAAAGACGGTTGAGTGATATCCCTTCAGCGTGAGCGATAAATGATGGTTATAATGGGCATGAGCGATATATTTCGATCTCCCGGGAAGCGCACGAAAGGAGATGCCTGAACCGCGCGGGATACTGAATTGAAGCGTGACTTGGGCTGATGGTGTATCGCAGGAACGTATCGAAATTACAGGCAATGGACGCATAGTTTCCATTTGAGGAATTGTCGGGGCTGGGTATCCGACCTTTGGTTTTCAGCAATCATTTTTGACAGGGTGGGTGTTGTATGAAACTGATTCATTTATCGGATCTGCATATCGGAAAGCGTGTGAACGAGTTTCCGATGATTGAAGATCAACGGTATATCCTTGAGCAGATTCTGTCTGTGATCGGGGATGAACGCCCGGATGGTGTTATCCTGGCGGGCGATATCTATGATAAGGCGGTGCCGTCTGCGGAGGCGGTTGCCCTGTTCGATGACTTCCTGGTCCGCCTGACGGAGCTTGGGCAGACGGTTTTCATGATCAGCGGCAACCATGATTCGGCAGAGCGTATTGCCTTTGGCGGACGCATCATGGAGAGCAGCCATGTCTATGTTTCGCCAGTCTATGACGGACATATCAGGCCTGTACCGCTTGAAAAGGACGGCGTCAGGGCCAATCTCTACCTGCTGCCGTTTGTTAAGCCTGTTCAGGTGCGTCATCTGTTTGAGGATGAGTCCATTACGGATTACAGCACCGCCATGGCAGCCTGCATTCGGGAGATGAATGTGGATCCGGATGCGCTCAATATCCTGGTAGCTCATCAGTTTGTGACCGGAGCGGCCAGGTGTGATTCTGAGGAGCTGTCAGTGGGCGGAACGGACAATGTGGACGCTGAGGTGTTCGATGTCTTTGACTATGTAGCACTGGGTCACCTGCACGGCCCTCAGCATGTCGCGCGGGATACCATCCGGTATTCCGGCTCGCCGCTCAAGTATTCCTTCTCAGAGCGGAATCAGGTGAAATCCGTGACAGTACTGGATATTGCCGGCAAGGGACAGATTGGCATCCGGACCGTTCCGCTGAAGGCGATGCATGATATGCGCGAGATCCGGGGCACCTATGATGAAATCACGCTGAGAGACAATTATCTGGGCACGAATACGGATGATTACATGCACATCATCCTGACAGATGAAAATGATATCCCGGATGCGCTCGCCAAGCTCCGGGTGATCTATCCCAACCTCATGCGGCTTGAGTATGACAACACCAGAACACGGACAAACAACGAGATATTCGTGGGTGAGGAGCAGGTCAGCAAGGCGGAAATAGACCTGCTGGACGAGCTGTATGAGCTCCAGAACGGCACGCATCTCAGCGACGCGCAGCGTGCGTATGCACAGGAACTCTTTGAATCAATCCGGGAGGAAATGCTATGAGACCGACAAGATTGACACTCTCAGCTTTCGGACCGTATTCGGGCGAAATGACGCTGGATCTTGACAGCCTTGGCACGTCCGGTCTTTACCTGATTACAGGCGATACCGGTGCAGGCAAGACGACGATATTCGACGCGATTACCTTTGCACTTTATGGGGAACCCAGCGGCGGCAACCGTGAGGTGTCCATGCTCAGGTCCAAGTATGCAAGCCCGGAAACGCCGACTTTCGTAGAGCTGACGTTCCTTTACCGGGACCAGGAGTATCGGATCCGACGGAATCCGGAATATGAGCGTCCCCGGACGCGCGGTACAGGGACAACGCAGGAAAAGGCAGCGGCAACGCTGACCCTGCCGGGGGACATTGTCATTGCGAAACGGGCGGACGTGGACCAGAAAGTGCATGAGATTCTTGGCATCACAAGGGCTCAGTTTACGCAGATTGCCATGATCGCTCAGGGCGATTTCCTTCGCCTGTTGCTGGCAGAGACGAAGGAACGGCAGGCCATTTTCAGGGAGATCTTTAAAACGCAGATCTTCCAGCGCTTTGGCGACTGTCTCAAGGCGGAAACCAATGATCTGAAAAATAAACGGAAGACTGCAAATGATCATATGATCGGTCTTTACGGGAAGATTCAGTGCCCGGAGACGGATCCGCACTTTGCTGATGTTCAGGCTGCGAAAGAGCAGAAGATGACGCTCGAGTCGGTGCTTGAACTCCTTGGGCATCTGATTGACGGTGTCGCTCAGCGCGAGGCCGGACTGGACGAGAAGATTCATGAGCATGACCAGGCACTGGAACACCTGAATACGGAAATCGGTCAGGGTGAGACACGGGCCAATACGGAGCAGTCGCTCAGGAAACTCGAGCGCAGCCAGCCGGCAAAGCAGGAAAAGCTCGACCAGGCAAAACAGGCTGTGGATGAGGCCAAAGCACATGAACCGGAGATTGAACAGATGATCCGTGAGTCTCAGCAGATCAAGGAAGAGCTGCCAATCTATCAGCAGCTGGAGGATCAGCGCAAATCGTTTATGTCCCTCAGCCGGAAAGAGAAGAAGATCGGGACTCAGGTCGAGGAGCTGGAAGCGGGAATTAAGCTTGCTGAGGGGCAGCTTGCTGATAGCCGCAAACGCCTTGAGGAACTTGCAAATGCCGGCGAAAACAAGCTTGAACTTGAACATGCGCGGAAACAGGCCGATGATCGTGCCAAAGACCTGAAGGCTTTCAGCGATGAGATTGCCGGGGTCCAGGTGCTTGAAACAAAGCTTGAAAATGCGCGGAGCGAGTACGTGAAGGCAGAGAAGAAAGCATCTGACCAGCGGGAAAAAGCCCTGAAACTCAGGCAGGCATTCAACGCAGAGCAGGCCGGCATTCTGGCAGAACTGCTTAAGCCGGGGGAACCCTGTCCGGTCTGCGGTTCCACAGAACATCCGCACAGGGCTCAAAAATCGGCAAGCGCACCGAGCAAGGCACAGGTCGAGAAGGCAGAGAAAGAGGCAGAGGTTGCACAGAGTTTGGCCAATGCCTGCAGCAATACGGCTTATCTGGCTGTCGGAAACCTGACAACGGCGAAAAAACAGTTGCAGAAAAGGCTGATGACGATCTTTGGGACGGAGGATGATACCCGACTGGCTGAACGGGTGCAGGATGAACTGGGCAGCCTGAAAAAACGCGTCACTGAGCTCCAGCGGCAGATTCGCCAGGAGGATCAGAAGGTAAACGAGCGTGAGGCGCTCAAGCTGCAGATTCCCCAGATGGAGACGGATGTAAAGCAGAAACAGGCAGAACAGGTCAATCTGAAGCAGGCACTGACGGAGACCAAAACCAATATGACTCAGATTGAGGAAAACGGGAAGGAACTGCGGGAAAAGGTCCGTTTCAAGACTGAGAAAGAGGCACAGGCGAAAATTGACCTGCTTGAGGAACAGGCTGCCGGCATCCGGAAAGCGATAAAGGATACGGATGCAGCCTCGCGGAAAGCTGAGGCGGCCATGACGCAGCTCTGCAGCCAGATCAGTGCGCTGAAAGAGCAGCTGGCCGGGATGCCTATCTGTGATCTTCCGGCAAAGGTGGCGGAAAGGGACAGCAGGACCAATGAACGCAGGAAACTGCTTGACGACCAGAAGCGGCTCGGTGTTGAGCGGGCGTCCAATGAGAGTGTGCGGACGGATATCATCCAAACCTCGGATGCGCTCAGGGAGATGGATGAACGGTACATGATGCTCAGCACACTGTCGGATACCGCCAACGGCATGCTGAAGGGGAAAGAGCATATCATGCTTGAGACCTATGTGCAGATGGCGTATTTTGACCGCATTCTGCGCAGGGCGAATGTGCACATGTTCCGCATGTCCTCCGGCCAGTATGAGCTGATCCGCAGGACAGAGAAAGATGACCTGCGGTCTCAGAGCGGTCTTGAGCTTGATGTCGTGGATCACTACAACGGATCTAACCGCAGCGTCAAGTCATTGTCCGGCGGCGAATCGTTCATTGCATCGCTGTCACTGGCGCTTGGACTTTCCGAGGAGATTCAGCATACAGCCAGCGGGATCAAGATGGATACCATGTTTGTGGACGAGGGATTTGGCTCCCTGGATGAGGAGACGCTGCAGCAGGCCATGCGCGCCCTGCAGAGCCTTACTGAGGGGAACCGCCTGGTCGGCATCATCTCCCATGTCAGTGAACTGAGACGCTCCATTGACCGCCAGATTGTCGTCACCAAGGACAAGAGCGGCGGAAGCCGGGCGGCGATTGTCATCTGATCTGGTTGCATCCAACGCACAGAGCACAGGATACCGGGTGCCCACTGCCATAAGCGGCGGCAGTGGGCATCCGGCATTGCAAACTGTGTCAGTTTGACAGATGCGAATGTGAAACGGGCCTGCATTGTTCTGGCAAACTGCTGCGATGCACGCATCCAAGCGGAACATGCAGCTTGAATATGGAAGCTTTTTTTGTTATAATCCCGCAGGACTGCGCAACAGGTGAGAGAGGAGACGGGAAGATGCCAAAGCTTGAACCATACTATCGTGATCTGCCGTACAGTTATGCGACCGGTTTGTTTCCTGCGACGGCATGCATTAAAGCCTGTCCTGAGCGCTGCCAGAGGCTGCTGCTCTCATCAAAGCTGCGCATGACGGAGGATGTCAGGACGCTGATTGGCGCCTGCGAGGCAGCCGGTGTCCGCACAGAACAGGCGGATCATGTGCTTGAGCGGATCTCAAGGAAGGAAAACTGCTTTGCGGCCATGGTGTATGAGAAGGCTGAAGGGGTCTTTGATGACCGGTTGCCGCAGATTATTCTCTACAATCCCAGTGATACCGGGAATATGGGAACCATCCTCAGGACGGCGCTGGGTATGGATTTCAGGAATATCGCGATTATCCGGCCTGCGGTCGATTCAGATGACCCGCGGACGGTCCGTGCTTCCATGGGCGCCATGTTTTCGCTGAACGTACGGCATTTTGATACATTCTCAAGATATCTGGACGAGTACGATCAGGTGCCGATGTATCCGTTTATGCTGGACGGTTCTGTGCCGCTGGCTGAGGCCTGCCGAACGGTTGGAAAAGAGCCGTTTGCGCTGGTGTTTGGCAATGAGGCCACCGGTTTGCCGGCGAACTTTGTCCACATGGGCACCTCGGTGCGCATCCCGCATAATGACGAGATTGATTCGCTCAATCTGGCCGTTGCGGCGGGGATTGGCATCTATGCGTTTGCCCAGGCATTTAAAGCTGAGCATTGATCATTGCGGTTTTGCAGACGAACCCCAGTTGGGTGCCGGGGCTGTCCCGGTTATGCTGCGGTGATAGAAGAGAGGAGGATGAGCGCATTGTCGGACGCTGGAGGGCATCTGGCTGCGCTTGAGCAGATATGAAACTGGTATTGGACGCCATGGGCGGAGATCTGGCACCACAGATCAACGTGGATGGCGCAATTATGGCGGCAAAGGCGTTTCCGGATGTGACCATCATCCTGGCAGGACCGGAGCAGATGGTAAAGGATGCCATAGAGAAGAGTGCGCAGAAAGCGGATTATGAACCGGTAAAGGACCGGATTGAGTTCCTTGATGCGCCTGAGGTCATCAGCCCGGAGGAGCATCCGGTAATGGCGCTGCGCAAGAAAAAGCAGTCGTCCTTTGTGCTCGGCATGGATCTTGTCCGTAACGGCGGTGCAGACGGCTTTGTATCGGCCGGTTCCACCGGTGCGCTCATGGCCGGCGCCATGTTCAAGTTGGGCCGCATTAAGGGAATCGACCGTCCGGCACTCTGCGCGCTTGTGCCTGTCCCGGACCGGCCGCTGCTGCTTGCGGACTCGGGCGCCAATGTGGACTGCAAGCCGGAATGGATTCTGCAGTTTGCCATGATGGGCAGTGTCTACATGAACAAAGTCATGAAACTGCCTGCGCCTGAGGTCGGTTTGCTCAACATCGGTGTTGAGGAGGCCAAGGGAAATGACCAGGCAAAAGAGGCGTTCCAGCTAATGCAGGCGGCAACCGTGTTCAAGTTCATCGGAAACGTTGAGGCCAGGGATGCGCTTGCCGGCAACTGTGATGTGCTGGCGGCGGACGGCTTTGACGGGAACGTGCTCATCAAGAACACGGAGGGAACGATTGCCCTTCTGCTCAGCCTCATCAAGGACGGACTCATGAGCTCTGTGACCGGCAAGATTGCCGGACTGCTCGCCAAGAAGACGTTCAAGGAGATCAAGAAGAAGTTTGATACCAGCGAGATTGGCGGCGCGCCGCTCCTCGGTGTTGAGGGCGCGGTCATCAAGGCGCACGGCAATTCGGATGCCAGGGCGATCTTCTGTGCGATCCGCCAGGCGCGGGATCTGGTGTCAAGCGGCGTTGTTGAAACAATCAGGGAAGGCGTTGCCGAGATGAGGGCAGCGCAGGCCAAAGAGGCAGAGGCCTCGGGAAAACAGGAGGAACAGAAATGATTTTTGAAAAGCTTCAGGCTATGGTATCGGATCAGCTGGGCATTGATGCGGCCGGCATAACGGAGAACAGCCGGCTCAAGGAAGACCTTGACGCGGACAGCGCATCTGTCATGATGCTCGTGATGGATGTCGAGAGCGAGTTTGGCATCGAGGTTGAGGATGATGCCATTGAGAAGGTTAAGACGGTTGGCGATATGGTTCGATATATTGAGGAGAAGCAGGCGTAAGCCTTCATGAAACGATGGGCAAATATAAAAAGCTTGAAAAAAAGCTTGGTGTCGAGTTTGATGACACCGATCTGCTGGAACAGGCACTGACGCATCCGTCCTATGCGATGGACAACAAGTGCAGTGACAACCAGCGCCTTGAATTCCTGGGCGATGCAGTCCTTCAGCTCTGCGTGAGCGACGTTCTGTATCGCCGCTATCCCAATCTCCATGAGGGGCAGATGACCCGGCGCCGTGCAGCGCTGGTTTGCGAGGCCAATCTGGCCAAAGCGGCGAGGGAACTGCAGCTCGGGGACTGGCTGCGCCTCGGACATGGGGAGGAGACCCTGGGCGGCAGACGCAAGCCCTCCATCCTGGCAGATGCCATGGAGGCGGTCATTGCGGCCATCTACAGGGATTCCGGGTACAAGAGCGCGTGTGCGTTTATCAACCGCATCATGGATGATTATGAGGCGGCGGAAACGGATACGCGGGATGCGAAGAGCCGCCTGCAGGAAGCCATGCAGCAAAACGGCGGTAGCGGACCGGTCTATGAAATCATAGATGAGTCGGGACCGCCAAATGCGAGGATCTTCACGGCACGCGTTCTGCGCGAAAACGGCGAGGAGATCGGACGCGGCAGAGGCACACGCAAGCAGTGGGCTGAGGAGGCTGCGGCTGAGCAGGCACTGACGGTGATCAGCAAAAAGCCGTAAAACGGCCTTAGAGCGGCGATGCGCGCTTCACAGGGATAATCTGTCCTGAGGCGCTGTATCGCCCAAATATGCGCCGAAAAGCCGGACGATGCGGCTTTCGGCCACAGGGCAGGCCACGCCTGCAGATAATGATTGAGACGCGGAAAGTGTTTTTTTAAGAAAGCTATCTATACTATCTATAGAATAAAGGCCCGGAACTGCATCGGTCTCTTTGTAATAAATCCGGATGCGGCATTTGTCCACGGCAGGCATGGATAGCGTTCTAAAAGAAACAAATTTCCGGCAAAGCAGAAAGGAGTCGCACGCTTGCGACTGAAACGACTGGAAATCTACGGATTCAAATCCTTCGCGGACCGGACTGTTGTCGAGTTTGATGAGGGCATTACAGGCATTGTCGGACCGAACGGCAGCGGCAAGTCCAATCTTTCAGATGCTGTCAGATGGGTGCTTGGCGAACAGAGTGCGAAGTCCCTGCGCGGCGGGAAGATGGAGGATGTCATCTTCGGCGGCACAGACCGCAGAAAGAAGATGGGATACTGCGAGGTTTCCCTGGTATTTGAAAACCTGGATCATGCACTGTCGGTGGATTATACCGAGGTCATGATTACAAGGCGCGTATACAGGTCCGGTGAAGGTGAGTACTACATCAACAAGACGGCCTGCCGCCTTCGGGACATTATTGACCTGTTCCGGGATACCGGCATTGGACGTGACGGTTATTCCATTATCGGACAGGGCCGAATAGATGAGATTCTGTCTCAGAAAAGTGAAGATCGCCGCGGCATCTTTGAGGAGGCTGCGGGAATTACGAAGTACCGGGCCCGGAAAGAGGAAAGCGAAAAGCGCCTCAGCAATACGCAGGAGAACCTGACACGCGTTGAGGACATTGTCGCGGAACTTGAAAAGCAGCTGGAACCGCTGGCAAAGGCCAGTGAGGTTGCCAGGCGGTATCTGGCGCTGCGGGATGAGCTGCGCATCCTCGACTGTTCCGCCTTTGTTGTGCGGACGGACCGGAATCAGGTGCGCATTCAGGAAGCGCAGAATACGCTGAATCTCCTGAAAAGCCAGATTGAGGAGCAGGAAGCGGAAAGCAGCCGACTGAGCGGCGAACGGGAAACAGACAGCGAGAAGGCTGCAGAACTTGAACGCGCAGTGACCGGGGCCCATGGTGAGGTTCTGGAACTGACGCGCGAGAAGGAAGCCCGGGAGGGCGAACTGCAGGTCATGCGCACGGAACTGGCGCAGCTTGAGAAGGAAGTGCTCTCTGAGACCCAGGAACGGGACGTCAAGAAAGCACGCCTTGAGGCCGTGGGTGAGGAGATCCGGGAGAACCGGCAAAACCACGAGTCAGCGAACCGGAAGATCGCGGATCTGCAGCATGCCATAGAAGAAAAGGAAACGGAAATAGATGGTGCGGTAAAGGCTGCACAGGACGTTGAGGATCGGCTTGACGCCCATAAGGCCCGGATCATTGATTCCATGAACCGTCAGAGCGATGTCCGGACGATGGAAGCGCGGCTCAGCGCGACGCGCCAGAACCTTGAGCGCAGAGCGGAGGAGGCTGCCGCGAAACGGGCTGAACTCACTGAGGACCGGGCGACACTTGATGTGCAGGTCAGGGAAGCAGATCAGGGCCTTGCAGATGCCAGGGAGCAGTGCAGCAGGCAGGAGGTATCCCTCTCGGAAAGCGAGGCTGAATCGAAACGCCTCTCTGAAACAGCGCGGCAATTGCAGGGGACGGACCAGGAACTGAGCGGGACCTTTAAGGCGACGGAAAGCCGTCTGCACGTCCTGAGGGAAATGGAACGGGACTATGCCGGCTACCAGCAGGCGGTTAAGCAGGTGCTGATCCATGCGGAAGGCAATCCCGATGTGCACGGCGTTGTCGCCAGCCTGATGCAGGTGCCGAAAGAATATGAACGCGCTATTGAGGCGGTTCTGGGCGGCGCACTGCAGAATATTGTAACCACCAATGAATATGTGGCGAGGGATATGATTGCGTATCTTCGCCAGAACAAACAGGGACGCGCCACGTTCCTTCCGATGTCGACCATCCGGGGGCGCGTGCTGGATACGAGGGAACGGCAGCTGCTCAGCATGCCGGGATGCCTTGGCCAGGCCAGCGAGCTGATCTCGTTTGATAACCGGTACCGGGGCATCATGGAAAACCTCCTGGGGCGCACCGTGATTGCCGAAAACCTGGATGCGGGCATTGAGATCATGCGCAGGGGCAATCATGCATTCCGCCTCGTGACCGTGGAGGGCGACGTCATGCACTCCGGCGGCTCAATGACAGGCGGCAGCGCCAATTCGAGGATGACCAGCCTGCTCTCAAGAGACCGGGAGATCAAGGAACACGAGGCGAAGCTGGCCGAAATCCGCAAAGCGCAGGCAGCGTGCCGGGAAGAGCGGGCAGCAATTGAACAGCAGCAGGCAGCCCTCAGGGAAAAGCGCGAGCAGATGTTCGAGGCACTGAACCAATACCGGATAGATGTCTCCATTGCGGAGGAACGGCTGCGGATGTTCAATGGGAAACTGTCCGAACAGGACAGGGAAGAGCAGGAATGCGATACCCTCATCAGTCAGATTGCGGCATCCATTGAGCAGATCGACCTGCAGCTGGCAGGCGTGCATGAATCCCAGGAGGATGATGCACAGTCAACGGAGGCCATGAATGAGCAGACTGCGGTGCTGAGTGATGAGCTCTATGCCCGCCGTGAGCAGCTTGAAAAGCTGCGGGAAGAGGGACAGGCACTGCGCATTGACCTGACGGCCAGCCAGCGCGACCTGGATGCGCTTGTCCGGGATGGACAGCGGCTCATGCAGGAAGAAAAGCGTGTCGCCCAGGAAATGGGCGAGGCAGTCCGGCTCATTGAGGCAAACACCCTGAAACATCAGGAACAGACGGAGCTCATCGCCACAAGAAGCCGGGAACAGGACGGGTGCAAGGCCAGCCTTGCAGCGGCTGAGGCGAATCTTGCGACGAAAACGGAGGCGCGCACGGAGGTCCAGAAGCGGATTTCGGCGCTTACCGAGCGGATTGAAAGCATTCATGAGTCCATCTCGGCGGCCAGCGAGCAGAGCCACCGGGCAGAGATGACGCTGACCCGTCTGCAGGGTGAACTGGAGACACTTGGAAACCGTATCTGGGAAGATTATGAGCTAACCTATGCCGGCGCAAAGGAATATCTCACGGAAGGGTTTGAGCTTGGCCGCGGCGAACGCCGGGCGGGCGAAATCCGGACGGAGATCCGCGGCATGGGACCGGTCAATGTGAGCGCGGTTGAGGAATACCGTGCAACCAGGGAGCGGTATGAGGGACTGGCCAGTCAGCGTGATGACCTGGTCAAGGCCAAGGCGGACCTGCAGCAGATCATAGAGCAGCTGGTCCGTCAGATGGAGCAGCAGTTCCTCGAGAACTTCCGTCTCCTGCAGACATACCTGAGCGAAACGTTCACGCGGCTGTTTGATGGCGGCCGTGCGGAATTGCGTCTGCAGGATGAAAATGATATACTGGGATGCGGCATTGACATTGTTGCGCAGCCCCCGGGAAAGAAACTGCAGATGCTGTCTCTTCTCTCCGGTGGTGAGCGTGCACTGACGGCCATTGCGATCCTGTTCGCGATGCTGCGCCTCAAGCCGACGCCTTTCTGTTTCCTCGATGAGATAGAGGCGGCGCTTGATGATGGCAACATTGCAACTTTTGCCGATTATCTTAAGGATTTTTCAAAGAGTACGCAGTTTGTTATTGTCACGCACAGGAAAGGCACCATGGAACGGTGCGACAGCCTGTACGGCGTGGCAATGGAGGAACGCGGCGTATCGAAGATCCTGAGCGTGGAACTCAAGGATATCAAGGAAGATGCCCTGCAGTGACACGGCTCAGATACAGCTTACACAGCCTGCCGACGGCAGGCGGGGGGAGTCATTATGGGACTGTTCGGATTTGGAAAGAAAAAGGACAATAACACGCCGGCTGAGGTGGCCCCTCAGCCGATTCAGCCTCAGTCATCACAGCCGGTGGATAAGCCTCAGGAGCAGCCTGATGAGCAGACAGAGACAAAGGGCGGAATCTTTTCGCGTCTGTGGAAAGGTCTGACCAAGACAAGAAACAACATTGCCGGCAAGGTGGATGATCTGGTCGAGTCGACCGAGGTCATTGATGAGGATTTCTATGAGAGCCTGGTCGACATCCTGATCATGAGCGATATGGGTGTCCGCACCAGCGACAAGGTGATTACAGAGCTCAAAAAGCGCGTCAAGGAAGGGAAGATCACCAGTGCCAAAGAGGCGCGGGAGATCCTCAAGACCATCCTGAAAGAGATTATGTTCCAGCCGCGCGATCCGCTCAAGTGGCCGATGGTCATGCTCATCGTTGGCGTCAATGGCGTCGGCAAGACGACAACGATCGGGAAGCTGGCCATGCGTTTCAAGGCCGCACGGCACAGCGTCGTCCTGGCGGCTGCGGATACTTTCCGCGCGGCTGCGGCGGATCAGCTGGAGATCTGGGCGGACCGTGCCGGTGTCCCGCTGGTTCGCCACGCTGAGGGCGCTGACCCGGCAGCGGTTGTATTTGACGGCATCAAGAAGGCGCAGGCACAGGAGGCGGACCTCCTGATCGTCGATACGGCCGGCCGTCTGCACAACAAGAAGAACCTGATGGATGAGCTTGAGAAGATCTACCGGGTTATCACGAAAGAGTATGTGGGCGCCGAAGTCCGGACGTATCTGGTCATTGACGCCACGACCGGACAGAATGGTCTGCAGCAGGCGAAGACCTTTGCAGAGGTGACAAAGGTGTCCGGCATCGTGCTGACCAAGCTGGATGGTACCGCCAAGGGCGGCATTGCCGTCGCAATCCGGGACGAGCTTGGCCTGCCGGTCAGCTATATTGGCGTAGGCGAGGGCATTGAGGATCTGCAGGCATTTGATGCAGCGTCTTTTGTCGATGCCATCTTCTAAACGCTGACGGCAGATTAAACAGGGGGAGATGAGGCAATTGCGGAAGCTGAGGCGTTTTCTTGAATTCATTGTCTCGCGACTCTTTTTTGTCACGCTGCTCAGCGCCCTGTTTATCCTTGTGTTCTATCTGGCGATGAATACCGCCAATATCTGGATTCTGGTGGACGAGGGCCTTGATGCCCGCGCGGGCGTGGTGCTCATGGGGAACAGCCCGGACAGCCTGTCCAATTATTTCAGGGAGGAATTCCTGGCGCAGGACCCCATTTTGCTGGTTGGAACCAGCGATTCGTCCCCGTATAAGGATTACAGCATCCGCTC
>JAFSZW010000223.1 GCA_017458865.1 Clostridia bacterium | reverse complement strand
TGTCACCGGAGCGATATTTATCGTTGCGCTGCAGAAGAAGTACCATTACTGATCATGCGCCAAAGCATATGGCAGGACTTTGCATTGTCCATTGAGTGAAAACGGACTTTATGCAGATGAACGCATGATTGGCGTACAATCGCCAGAAAAGGACCGGATCAATATGCCTGCACAACTGTGCAACTGGATGATAGTGTCCGCAGGGAGATGACCTGCATTGCCTCTGAGAGGGGAATCCCGGTCAAACCGGAAACCGCAAAGTCAGTATTCGATATGACATCCGATGAATTTGAGGCTGCATGCCAGTCTGCCGTGGCCAGGAGGAATGATGTGAAGCCAATCAGCTGCGTCACCCGGCTTGACAGAGAAAGCGGAATGATCCTGAAAGTTAATGCGGATGGGCGAGAGGAATACGTTGCTGTCTGATTCTTTCAGTCCACGTATTCCGGTTTTTGCAGGATTCAATGTGCCTTGTTGGAAATGGAAATAACTGCCTTGGCAGACTTGTTTGGAGACGTACAGAATGAATACAAGCAAACGGTTACCTTTTGAAAAGCTTCATAATATCCGGGATCTTGGCGGAATGGTCACTGCAGATGGACGAACCATTGTCAGTGGGCGGCTTATTCGAAGCGGTGTTCTTGCGGAACTGTCTGATTCCGACAGAGCAGCGCTTGCCTCAATGGCAGACACGGTGATTGATTTTCGGACGGATGGCGAGCGGAGCGAAAAGCCGGATATCGAGATCCCCGGGATCCGGTATCACCACATGCCCATCGTCGATTCCCTGACGGCAGGAATTACCCGCGAAAAGGCAGCAGACCAGAATGTCTATGCCAGATTCGGCGCAGAACCGGATAAGGCCAGGCTGTATATGTGCGATATGTACCATGTCTTTGCCGAAAGTGATTTCGCAGTTGATCAGTATGCGCGGTTTATCCGGCTCCTGATGCAGCCGCGGGAAAAGGCGGCAGTCTGGCACTGTACTGCCGGAAAGGATCGCGCGGGGATAGGCGCGGCGATCATTGAGGAAATCCTGGGTGTGGGAAGAGCGGATGTCATTGACGATTACCTGATGACAAATGAATGCCTGCAGGAAGATATCGCGTTTCTGACGGCGTTCATAAAGGCGCAGGCCGGTCCGGGCAGCACGATGTCGGATGAGGCGTTTCGGTATCTGTTTGGCGCAGAGCGTGACTATATCGAGGAGTACTATCGCACGATAGACAGGAAATACGGCAGTTTTGACCACTTTGTAAGAGACGGTCTCAAACTGACTGAGGAAGATATCAGAACACTGCAGTCCCTGTATCTTACCCCGGAGACTGCAGGATGAACAGGACAGGCGCAAGCGGGAACGGTTTTGTAATGGACATCATGAGCCGTCCCCGTGGAATGCCGAAAGAAAAGGAGGACCATATGCGAATCATTGATACGCATGCACATCTTGTGCAGTGCATTGCCGGATTTGGCGAGGAGGGCGAACTGAGGGCCATTGGCGACGGAAGCGGACGGGCCAGGTATGCGACAGGGTCTGTCGTGCAGATGGTCCCGGAGTGCTTTCATGCGGATCAGGTGCTTGCAGATGACCTGATTCGGGATATGGATGCAAACGGCATTGAAAAGGCGGTCCTGCTCCAGGGCAATTACTATGGATTCCAGAATCTGTACACCTGGGATGCCATGACGCGGTATCCGCAGCGCTTTGCCGGTGCGGCGATGTATGATCCATACGCGAGCGGCAAGGAACGGGTCAGAGATCATCTGTTCCGGGAACTGGGATTTACTGCTGTCAAGTTTGAACTGAGTATCGGCTCCGGAATCATGGGCATGCATCCCGAACTGCGCCTTAATGATCCGGTAATGGTCGAGGCGATTGATTATGCGGCAAATGCTGGTCAGGTGATTATCCTGGACATTGGCAAGTACGGGAGCCCGAGCTGGCAGGTGGAGGCAGCAGAGATGCTTGTCAGGCGGCATCCGGAGACGAAGTTTGTCTTCTGTCATCTGCTGGCGCCCAATGGCCGGGAGGCGGATGAACCGGGCTGGCGTGATGCCATGAGCAGACTGGCACTGCCGAATGTCTGGATGGATATATCAAGTCTTTCTCATAATGTGAGGCCGGATGTGCCGCCTTACGAAAAGACGCGCAGATATCTGGCCCAGGCACGGGACATCCTCGGGGCGGATCATCTGCTGTTTGGAACGGACTACCCGTCCGTTCTCAAGGAGATGTCATACAAGGACTGCGTGGACATCATCAGGGATGCGGACTGCTTTAATGAAAAAGAGAAGGCACAGATTCTCTTTGAAAACGCGGACAGCGTGTTTTTCGGCGCATAAGCGCCTGCATGATGGATCTTCCTTGTGATTCCTGCAGCCCGCCGTGTTTTCTGTCCGGAAGAAGCGCACACTCGAGCTGTTTTTGAAAACAAGGAAACAACGAAACCTAAGATTAAACGAAATGTAGCACTACATTCATGTTACTAACAGCATAACAGGTAACGGCGCATAAAACGCGTCAGAGTATGTCATATTTGAGCTGGAGGTTATAGTGTGGTCGAGTATAAGGCCCATGGCATATAACGCGTTATAGACATATCTGGATGCGTCAGGACGCGTCAGAATGTCAGACGACGGATGGGAAGTGTGCTGGAATGGAGAAGTTGTTGATTTTTCATGTTACATGAATTATACTCAATTTCGAAAAGCGTTGAAACAGCGATTCGTTGACGTTTTCGGCGTTCCAATCAGATTGGTTCCAAACAATGTGAGAACGAGTATGGAATGAGCCAAAACGAGGCGAGTAGGTGGACAAAATTCTTACACCTGAAGAGGTTGCGAAGCTGTCCAAAGATGAGAAGGAAGCGCTTATTGCCTAT
>JAFSZW010000222.1 GCA_017458865.1 Clostridia bacterium | reverse complement strand
CGTCAATGTAATTCAGAGTGTCTTCCCGGATTTCGTTCGGATTTCATTTAAATGAGGAAATATCATGAAGTTTTATACGCAGAATTCCATGCTGCTGGGCGTTACAGTGGAAGACACGTCCAAAGGTATTACCCTGCCTGATACGATCACCGCACTGTCCCCGCGTGCGTTTTATGATCTGCCTGCCGTGCCATTTATCCGCCTGTCCCCCAATATCGTATCCATTCCGGATGGATGCTTTGAAAATGTTAAAGCAGTAAACATCTTTCTTCCGGATAAACTGGTATCAATTGGGAATAATGCGTTTAAGGGCTCTACAATTATCTGCATCAGCCTTCCGGATTCCATTGAGGAAATCGGAGAGTATGCTTTCGCATCATGCAAGCAACTCGAAGAAATTCGCTGGCCCATGTCTCTCAAAAAGCTCGGCACGCATGCACTTTTTGACTGTACATCCCTGCGTCATGTTGAGGCTGATCCCAGCCTGCTCAGCCGCCCCACTTTATATCCGCTGTACTCTTATTATGATGGTATTGAATCCTTCGTCATCCCGAACGGCGTTAAGCGACTGTACAAAACTGCCTTTCAGGGCTGCCATCTTCTCCGCAGCCTGACCATTCCGGATTCCGTCATGCATATTGGCGAACATGCATTTGCAGATTGTTCTGCCCTTCAGGAGATCGTTCTGCCTGAGCTGCTGACCGATGTGCATCGTCTTGCCTTTATTAACTGTCCTTCTCTTCTGCGGATCACACTCTCCCGTGAGGCATTCTTCAATCTGAAACTGATGAAAGAAGAGGAGCTTTCCGCCACGACAGCGGTTGTTTCGGTTAAGAAAAAATGGCTGGCCGACCCAGCGTCTCCCTTCATCAACTGCAGATCGCTGCAGAAAATCATCCTTTACAGAGATAAGGCCCTGATTGATGCTGCAAAGCAGAAAAAGGCCGAGGATAAAGCAAAGGGAATCTGGGAGGATACCTTTTTCGTTTACCAGAATGCCGAGAATGGTACTGTTCTGACCAAGTGTAAAAAAACTGATCCAAAGCAGCTGACCATTCCCGCTTTTGTCACCAGTATCCATCCGGATGCCTTTTCAAGCTGCAGGATCATCCGGAATCTGACATTCGAGGAAGGATTTACCCGTCTTGACACCTCAGTATTTGAAAAAACCCGGATCCAAAACCTGTCCATCCCCTGTTCGCTCGTCGAGATATGCGGTCCCGGTTTTGCTGGTCTGCTCTACACGGACTATCACAATTACTGGCGATATTTCCCGAATCTGATCATTCCGGAAAATCATCCCCGGTTCTGTGCCAAAGGGGATTACTTTATCCTTGAGAAAACCGACAACGGTCTCAGAACCATCTTCTTTCTGCAATTTAATAGAATAAAAGACTGCATCTCTATTCCGGACGGCACTACATGTGTAGGATCAAAGACGTTCAATAACTTCTCTTGCAAGTCCATTATCGTGCCATCCTCTGTCCGGGAGATCGAAGCAGACGCCTTCTATAACGCCAATATCAACACACTAACCATAGAAGATGGCTGTAAACGGCTTGATGATGGGTGGGCAAACAAGTTGACGCTCGTTTCGTGCACCATTCCCGGTTCAGTCGAATATATCGGGGATTCCCTGAAGTTCCTCCCCTCTCCTTCTGGCAGCTTTACCTGCGTTGAAAACAGTGTCGCACACACCTGGCTTATTGACACGTTTTCCTCATCCATTGACATCAGCTTTCTGCGCAAACAAAGCACACAGCAACCGGCGGGCCAGGCATCGGCTGCAGAGAATGACATCCGGCATCTGTTCGTAATCAGGAAGAACAAAGTCACACGCTATCTGGGAACCACGCTGACCAGGCTCGATCTGAACGACCTGGTAAAAGACACGCCGGACATTTCATTTCTTCCGTTCCTTTTCGAGAGCCACCATGAACTGCGTGAGGTTGTACTGCCAGAGGGAATGGCCGTCCTTCCGGAAGGTTTCTTCAGAGGATGCAGCGGACTGACCTCCGTCCATCTCCCGACCAGTATGAGAACGCTTAGCGCATTCGCCTTTAGTCGCTGCGAATCGATCACAGCGCTTGTCATCCCGGATCAAGTGACAAACATTGATTATACCCTGTTTGGGTCCCACATCCGTTACCCTAATCTCCAGATTTTCGGCAAGCCGGGAAGTGCAGCAGAGCTTTATGCTGCCGCTACAAAGAACATCTTTATCGATAACAGTGATGAAACCCTAACCGCACTGACAGACATCTTTTCCTGGGTATATACAGGGAATACTGTCTGCATTACCGATATAAAGCATCCGGACAGTCCGGAACCCCTGATTATTCCAGATACCATTGGTAATCATCGGGTAGTCAGCCTGAACTCCGAAAATAAACCCGGCAGACGAAAGGTGGTCATTGGCAGATATCTGAAGGATATTTTTGTTTCGCTTTCAGATGTAACAGAGATCGTCATCCCGCCGGAAAACAAGTCAATCATCCTTGAGGATGGCCTCCTGTACACGAAAGCCGGACACACACTGACCGAAATTCTGCCTTCTGC
This sequence comes from Clostridia bacterium, assembly GCA_017458865.1. GTDB lineage: Bacteria > Bacillota > Clostridia > Christensenellales > Aristaeellaceae > Ventricola. The sequence goes on along the minus strand of JAFSZW010000222.1, from coordinate 15,171 downwards.
CTTCAATGCCAGATCCATCACCATCCGGGAAGGGACAAAGGATATCCCGCCTTTACTTTTCGTCAACTGTACCCGGCTGCGTGAGCTTCACATTCCCAGTTCACTCCCGGACGTTTCCATGATAAATCTGGGACTCAAAAGCAAGTGGGAAGATCCGCTGATTATTTTCGGCCGTCCTGAATCCGGTGCCCTGAAACTGGCCCAGTACATCCGCTGCGTTTATGTTGACCTGTCTCTCCCGGTAGATGAACAGCAACTGTCCATAACCTTCAAAATGCTGCCAATCCGTTACTCAATCCAGGGCGGCGGGTACACCACTTATGGATATGCCACTCATGGATATACCGGGACAGACAAAGAAATACACATCCCGTCGAAAATCGGCACAACGGCGGTCACCACCATTGTGCAATGGTGTGCATCCAATGTCCCGGACACTACCTACATTCCTGAAACGGTTGTCGACATTCTTGACAGACTTACCATGCTGGCAAAAAAGCAGGTCATTGTCGCTCCCGGCAACCCAAAATTCGTCAGTGCAGGCGGCCAGCTGTACGACAGTAACCACCGGATGTTCTATTGCCCGGAGGAATGCTGTGGTACGCCTGCCCTGCCCGGTGTTACGATTCTCTGTGATCATTCCTTCCGCAAACAGAACCGTCATGAGCTCATCATAGACAAACCGCTGAGGATCCTCGGCAATCTGTTCACAGAAGGCCATCTTGACCGCCTGGTCATTCGAGCTGCGGTGAATAAGGTCGTCCTCGACCCGGGTCTCATTGATACGGTCGTCATCCCGGAATCCATGGCAGATCAGGCATGCCTGTTTGGCAGTGTCAGGTTCATCTCCATTGTCGCCTCAGCGGAACCTGGCGCACCGGAGATCTGCCGCCTTGCAGGACCTGCCCTCAGGCATGCAGAAAATATCAAGGCTGATCCGGAAAGATTGTTGGACGGGCGAAGCCTGTCTGACTATCTTGATGGAAAGTTTACCCTTGATCTTCCCTGGCTCATTCGGCGTCATGATGAAGCCTTTGAGTCCATCAGGAAGGCCGATACAAAGATCGATATGGCAATGCTCCGCCTCATCAACCCGTATCTGCTTGATGAAAAGAATGCCGGCCATTTCCGCCGCTATCTCCAGCACTCCATGAAGCGCTGTGTGGAGATGCTCTGCGAGGCAGATGACTACGAGCTTTTCCGCGGGCTGTGTAAAACAGGACTGATCCACAGGCAAAACGTCAAAAAGCTGATTGAGATCACGACGGACCACAACAAGACCGAATGGACGGCCCTCCTCCTGCAGTCCGCCCACAAATAATGCGATAACGGGTGTTATGGACAAAGACGCCCCCGCCCGGCACGAATCGCAAAGAAAGGAGTAAAACGCGTTCCCCCCGCCGCTCCATGTGTGCGGGGCCCCGCGCTTTTGTTTCACCATGAAAATCCTGAATCCCGCCGAAATCTATGTGGCCCCGGATTGGATTGAAAACGAGAAGGTGCGTGAGATCACAGAGAAGTACCAGTCAATTGCTGAGGAGATTCTCTCCATTGCCAAGGCACAGATCGTTGTCAAAATGCGCTTTCTGGACCGTGCGCTGTTTGAACTCAAGCCTCTGGCCAACAGCGAGTATCCGCTTGCCTCAGACGGTCTGCACCTGATCTACGAACCAAAATACCTGCTCAAAGGCTACAGGCAGTCCCAGTCCTTCGCCCTGAGGGCGCTCACCCATATGCTCATGCACTGCCTGTTCCGCCACATGTTTATCCCATATACCATCGACCAGGAACTGTGGGATCTGTGCTGTGACCTGGCCGCTGAGAGCATGGTCCGTGAACTGCAGATCCGCCAGCTCCAGGATGCGCCTGGCCAGATGGAGCGCAACCGTATCCTGGATGAGCTCAAACCAAAGGTCAAAACCATCACGGCAGAAAAGCTGATGCGCTATTACCAGCAGAACCCGCCGGATGCCGCAACACTGCAGCAGCTCCGTGATCTGTTTACCGTAGATACACATACGCTGTGGTACATTGAGCCGGAACCCGAACCGGAATCCGGCAGCGGTGAAAGCAGCGCCGGCTCCGAAAACTCTGGCACATCATCTCCGTCATCAGGTCCCCCTCCGACTCCGCCGCCGCAGGAAGACGAAGATGATGAGGATGCAGATGGCGAAAATGGCGGCGGTGACAAGGCAGAAACCGATCAGGACGATGAAGATGGCAGCGGCAACGCCAATTCTGGACAGAGCGATGAGGACGACAGCGACACAGATGCCGGCCAGAGCGCAAATGCCGGCGCTTCCCAGAGCCAGATGGATTTCTACCAGAGCCAGATTCACGAACTCGAGGAAATGTGGCGCGATATCTCGGAACATGTCCAGACAGACCTTGAAACGTTCGCGAAGCAGCAGGGCATCACTGCCGGCGGCATGGAACAGGCTCTGCGATCCCTCAATCGTGAGCGCTATGATTACACCGCCTTCCTGCGCAAGTTCGCCACCATGCATGAGGTCATGCATCTCTCCCTGGATGAATTCGACTATGTGTATTACACCTACGGGCTCAGCCTTTACAGGGATATGCCGCTGATCGAGCCGCTTGAGTACCGGGAGGACAAGCGCATCCGCGATTTCGTGATTGCCCTGGACACCTCTGGCTCCGTCAGGGGCAGCATCGTACAGGCCTTCCTGCAGAAGACCTACAACATCCTGATGCAGGAGGAGACCTACGACCGACGGTTCAACATCCATATCATCCAGTGCGATATGCAGATCCAGGAGGATGCTGTCATCCGGTCCCGCGAAGACTTTGAGAACTATATCAAAACGATGCGACTCCATGGATTCGGCGGGACAGACTTCAGACCGGTCTTTGAGTACGTGGAGCATCTGCGCGCTGCCCATCAGTTCACCAACCTGAAAGGGCTGCTCTACTTTACAGATGGTTACGGCATCTTCCCATCAAAGCAGACTGATTATGAAACCGCCTTTGTATTCCTGGATATCGATTCAGACGGCCAGCGCTTCGTGCCGCCCTGGGCCATCCGGATCATCCTTGAAACCGACAGCCTTGAACAGCCGTAATCCCTGAGACTCCATCTCCCGGCCTCAGCACTGTAAGGCCACGCACGAAAACAACATGAGGAGGAATCCCATTTTGAATATTTTTGAAGCCAAGAAACAGATCAGCAATGCCATTACCGCATACCGGACAAAGGATGAATACGGGCGTCCCATCATCCCGCTCCACCGCCAGCGTCCGATCTTCCTGATCGGTGCCCCCGGCATCGGCAAAACCGCCATCATGGAACAGATTGCTCAGGAGATGGGTATCCCGCTGGTTTCCTACTCCATGACCCATCATACCCGTCAGTGCGCCCTCGGTCTTCCGTTTATCACCGAAAAGACCTATCAGGGCCAGTCCTACCGCGTCAGCGAGTATACCATGAGTGAGATCATCTCCGCTGTCTACGAGAAAATGGAGTCAAGCGGCGTAAACGAGGGCATCCTCTTCCTGGATGAGATCAACTGCGTCTCTGAAACGCTGGCGCCGGCAATGCTGCAGTTCCTGCAGTATAAGGTGTTTGGCCAGCACCGCGTCCCAGATGGCTGGATTGTCGTCACCGCGGGCAACCCGCCCGAGTACAACCAGTCCGTCCGGGAATTTGACATGGTCACCTGGGACCGTCTCAAGCGCATTGACGTTGAGGCAAACTATGACGTCTGGCACGGCTGGGCGCTCAGCCAGGGTGTCCACCCGGCCATCACGAGCTACCTTGACATCTACAAGAGCGACTTCTACATGGTCGAATCCACCGTGGACGGCAAGAACTTTGTCACGCCTCGCGGCTGGGTTGACCTGAGCGACATGATCCGGCTCTATGAAATGCACAACATTGAGGTGCGCGAGGATCTCGTCTCTCAGTATCTGCAGAACCAGAAGACCGCCAAGCACTTTGCCAGCTATTATGACCTCTGGAAAAAGTATTCAAGCGACTACCAGGTAGACCAGATTCTGGCAGGCAAGGCATCCGAGGAGATCAAGACGCGTGCCCGTCAGGCCAAATTCGACGAGCGCATATCGCTCATCGCGCTCATGATGGATGCCGTCCTCGGCGAGGTCAAGCCGGTCATGAACGAACGCAGCATGCTTGAGATGGCGCAGAAATCGATTGGCAATGTCCGCCGTATCTGCCTGACGCGCCGTTCCGATCCCAAAGAGACCCTCATGGACGAGATTGGAAACCAGAAAACCCGCCTCAAGCAGGGTCAGAGCGGCAGCATGCTCTCTCAGGATCAGGAGCACAACTACTATTCCCTGATCTCCTTCCTTGAGGCCTCTTATGAGAAGCTCCCCTCCAGCGGCAGCGACGCCATGCTGGCCTCCATGAAGAGCGATTACGACGCCACCAACAAGGCGCTTAAGAAAAAGGCCACCGACGCCAAGAAGGCCATGTCCAATGTCTTTGCCTTTGCCGAGGAAGTCTTTGACGCGGACGGCCAGGAGATGCTGATCATCGTCACCGAGCTGACCGCCATGGAAAGCACCGCCCGCTTCATCTCCCAGTACGGCTGCGACGCCTATTTCCGGCACAACCAGTCCCTGCTCTTCTATGAGCGCCAGATTGACGTCATCCAGAAGATCGACCAGCTGGAAGACTCCCTCGACCTGCTGGATGATGGTGAGGCCTGATTCGACCTTTCCCGAAAAGCCACCAATCCACGCTGCCCCTTCGCATAAATTCCGTTATCTCTCAGGCAGCAGCCTGAACCCTCACAAAGCCCGGATGGACGACTACCTTCATCCGGGCACCCGACGCACTCGCTCTTTGGCAACCCGGAAAGACGAGTGCTCAGAAACAGAACAGGATCCTTCATGAAACACCTTTGGTCTTACATCAAAAAGTATGCCTTTATCATCCTTGGCGGCATGCTCATCAAGCTCATGGGCTCCGCCCTTGAGCTCCTCATCCCTTACGTTCTTGAACACCTCATCGACAATATTGTCCCCCAGGAGCGCCTTTCCCTGGTCTGCCTCTGGGGCGGCATCATGCTCGCACTGGCCGTTACCGTCCGCCTTCTCAATGTGACCGCCAACCGGCTGTCGGTCCGCACGGCCAAGCGCAGCATCTATGAGATCCGGCGTGACCTGTTCCACACAGCGCTGAACCTCACCGGAAACCAGATGGACCAGATTACACTGCCCTCCCTGATTTCCCGCATGACCTCGGATACCTATAATGTCCAGAGCTTTATCCAGTCTGTGCAGACCGTGGGCATCCGGGCACCCATTTTGCTCATCGGCGGCATCGTCGTAACCCTGTCCATGGACAGGGGACTTGCCCTGATCCTGTGCATCATGGCCCCGATCCTGATCACCTTGGTCGTTTTCGTTTCCATGCGCGGCATTCCGCTGTATGAAAAGGTCCAGCAGTGTATGGATCAGATTGTCCGCATCATGCGGGAAAACATCTCCGGCATCCGGGTCGTCAAGGCGCTCTCCAAGGAACCCTTCGAGATCCGCCGCTTTTCTGAAGCCAACAACGAGACTGCAAAGCGGGATATCCTGGCCAGCGTTATCATGGCCATGCCGGGTCCGCTGGTCACCCTGTTCCTGAACATGGGCCTCACGCTCGTCGTCATTTTCGGCGCACAGCGCGTCAATGCCGGTGTGACCAAGCCCGGCGTCATTCTGGCTTTCCTCACCTATTTCAACATGATCATGATGGGCGTCATGGGACTCAACCGCGTCTTCATGATGCTCTCAAAGGCCAATACCTCCGCCAACCGCATCGCCTCCGTCATCCACATGCCGGAAGATCTGCCGCAGCTCAAGCCTGAGGCAGGCGCCAGAACGGACCGCGAGGGCTTTATCGTCTTTGACCATGTCACGTTCTCCTATGACAGCGGCAGACAGTCATCATCTCCTTTTACAGACTCTGAAAACAGCGCCAGGTTTGCCGGTTCGAGCAGGCAGGTCTGTCTCAGTGACATTGATTTCACCATCCCGAAAGGCGGCTCCCTCGGCATCATCGGCGCAACCGGCAGCGGCAAGACGACAATCATCAACCTGCTCATGCGCTTTTATGATCCCGAAAAAGGGCATGTCTTCATCAACGGGCAGGATGTGCGCACCATGGACAAGGATGAGTTCCACCGGATGTTCGGCGTCGTCTTCCAGAATGATGCCCTGTTTGCCGAATCTATCCGGGAAAACATCGTCTTTGGCCGCAATGTGGATGATGCCGGCCTCACCGCCGCGCTTGAGGACGCCCGTGCCGCCGATTTCGTCATGCAGTACGAAGACGGTCCCGACCACCTTTCTGCCATCCACGGCAGCAATTTCTCCGGCGGACAGCGTCAGCGCCTGCTCATCGCCCGCGCGCTTGCAGCAAAACCGGAGATTCTTATCCTGGATGACGCCTCCTCCGCACTCGATTACCGCACAGACGCCAGTCTGCGTCAGGCAATCCGGGAGCACCACGGAGATGCCACGCTGATTGTCATTGCCCAGCGTGTCAGTTCCATTATGAACCTCGATGAGATCATCGTCATTGATGAGGGGCAGATGATCGGGCGCGGAACCCACGAAACGCTGCTTCGCACCTGTCCCGCCTACCGCGAGATTCATGAGACGCAGATGGGGGAGGTGGACTGATGGCCAGACGTGATTCCATTATGACCAAACCCAAGGATTCCCGCGGGGCGTTCAAGCGGCTCCTCAACTTCCTTGGTCCCTTCCGCTACCTGATCCTCTTCGTTGCCATCCTGTCCGTGATCTCAAACCTGCTCTCCCTTTGGGGACCGAATCTGGCAGGCTCGGCGATCAACGAGGCTGCTGCCGGCAAGGGAAAGGTCAATTTTGACCGGGTCTATGCCTATGCGTTCCGGATGTTCCTGTGCTACATCTTTGCATCTGTTCTGACCATCATCATCAACATCACCATGGTCCGCATCAGCAAGCGCGTTGCCTTCAACATGCGGCAGAGCGTGTTTGAAAAGCTCATGCGGCTCCCTGTCGGATTCTTTGACCGCAACCAGGCCGGCGATATCATCAGCCGCGTGTCCTATGACATTGATGTCATCAGCACCTGCATGGCCACGGACATTGTCTCCATCCTGACCAGCGTTGTGACGGTCATCGGCTCGCTTTTCATGATGATCTCCATCTCACTGCCACTGTCCGCAGTCGCGCTCATTACCATTCCGGCCTCCGTCATGTACACGACCCGGATGCGGAAAATCACGCAACCGCGCTTCGTGAAGCGTTCAAAGAGCTACGGCACCATGAACGGCTTTGTCGAGGAAATGCTCTCTGGCCAGAAGACCATCCTCGCCTATGCCCATGAGGACGCGGTGGATGACCGCTTTGATGCCATCAACAAGGGTGCCGCCGATGCCTATTACGATGCCGACTCCATCGGCGTGACCATCGGCCCCACCATGGGATTCATCAACAACATCTGTCTAAGCCTGATTGCCTTTTTCGGCTCCGTTCTCTACATGCAGCACGCGATCACGCTGGGCTCCATCTCTTCCTTTGTCCTCTACTCCCGCAAATTTTCCGGCCCGATCAACGAGGTCGCAAACATCATCAATGAGCTCTTCTCCGCACTGGCCGCCGCCGAGCGCGTCTTCGCCCTCCTCGACCAGGAAGAGGAGCTCTCCGACCTGCCGGATGCCCGGGATCTCACCGACATCACCGGCAATGTCCATCTGGATCACGTGGCCTTTGGCTATACGCCGGAGCGGACCATAATCCATGATCTTTCCCTGCAGGCAGAGGCCGGCAAGCTCATTGCCATTGTCGGCCCGACCGGCGCAGGAAAGACCACCATCATCAACCTGCTCATGCGCTTCTATGATGTTGACAGTGGCCGGATTCTGGTCGACCAGTCTGACATCCGCACGCTGACGCGCAAGTCACTGCGCTCCGCCTATGAAATGGTCCTGCAGGACACCTGGGTCTTTCGCGGAACCATCTTTGAGAACATCGCCTACGGCAAGGAGAATGCCGAAATGGATGAGGTCGTCGCCGCCGCGAAAGCCGCGCACATCCATCCCTTCATCATGCGTCTGCCGGACGGCTATGAAACCATCCTCGCCGAGGAAGGCGGCAACATCTCCAAGGGCCAGAAACAGCTGCTCACCATTGCCCGTGCAATGCTGAGTTCCCGTCACGACAACTCCCACATGCTCATTCTGGACGAGGCAACCAGCAATGTCGATACCAGCACCGAACGCGCCATCCAGAGCGCCATGCGTGACCTGATGCGCGACAAGACCTGCTTTGTCATTGCCCACCGCCTCTCCACCATCCAGCATGCCGACCTGATCCTGGTTGTCAATCAGGGAGACGTCGTCGAACAGGGCACTCACGCAGAGCTCATGGCTGCCAGGGGATTCTATTACAGCCTGTACCGCGCCCAGTTTGAATAACGTCAAGCCTCCTGCAGGAGGCTTTTCTGTTTCCAGCCACTTGGAAGTTTGTGCAGGGGAATGAGACGGGAACCGTCACCAGTGCCACTTGTCTGCCTGCATCTTCTTCCACACATACTCACGAACATCATCATTATCCAGCAGATAGTAAATCATGTCAGCGTTGCACGGATATTCTCTGGCTGTATACACACTGACAAACAGTTCCGGTGCATCCTCGTACATCTCCGGATACATTTTCTCCATGTTCTTCAAACGGGTATCCCGACTCACCGGTTTCACTTCATCGAACAGAAATGCAGGAACCGCCCGATCCAGGCCCTCCAGCCGGAATCTGGGAAGATCCCATGATTTAATGTCAGCTCTGTACACAGAGCGAACTACATACCTTTGGCCGACTTCAAGTTCCGGCAGCTGTTCGAGTGCGCTCAGCAACAGTCTTTTATAGTCCTCAAAGAAGCCATTATTATCCGGCTTACGCTGCCTCACATACTCAAGCTCTTCAATACCGGTTGATTTGCAGATCACAATGCGTTTTACATCATTCATGCCGTCTGCCAGATTATCGGATATTCCGGCAGATCAAAGTCGTCGCTGTCCATGCAGTATTCAAAATAGGGAGCCCGAAAGTACTCTGGATTGATCATGATTAGTCCTTTCCCTGCCATTGGCAGATATGTTTCAACCTCTGACCCCGGAAGGGCCCGCATCCAGGTCCCGGACATCCGGCGGTCCGTTCAGGCTACTCAGTCCTCTAACATCAGATGCGCCCTTTCAGGTATGCCCTGCGCGCATTCAGGCAACAGCCGCCTATGGTCAGAGCCGGGCAACACCGGAATCCCTTGCCGCTTTGGCGACCGCAGCAGCCACAGCCGATCCGACGCGCTTGTCAAAGGCAAGCGGCAGGATATAATCCTCCCGGATGCCATCCTCGCGGGCCAGATCTGCCAGCGCAAAGGAGGCAGCCATCTTCATCTCTTCATTGATGTCACTCGCCCGCACATCCAGTGCGCCCCTGAAAAGGCCCGGGAACGCGAGCACATTGTTGATCTGGTTCGGATGATCACTGCGTCCGGTTCCCACAATCAGGGCACCAGCCGCTTTTGCCTCCTCCGGCTCAATCTCCGGCACCGGATTGGCCATCGGGAACACGATCGCACGCTTTGCCATGGACCTGACCATATCCTGCGTAACGATATGCGGCGCACTGACGCCGATAAAGATATCCGCATCGCGCATGGCATCTGCAAGCGTTCCGCTCATCCGCTCCGGGTTCGTCACCGCAGCCATCTCTGCCTGCGCCGAATTCATCTCTATGCCCTCGCACAGAATGCCGAAACGGTCCACCATCTTAAGATGACGGATGCCCAGATTCAAAAGATGCCTGCCAATGGCAATGCCTGCAGAGCCCGCACCATTGATAACCGCCTTTGCCTCGCCAATCTCCTTGCCGGCAACGCGCAGTGCATTGAGGATTGCCGCACCGACAACTATGGCCGTTCCATGCTGGTCGTCATGGAACACCGGAATGTCGCACTTTTCCTTCAGCCGGCGTTCGATCTCGAAGCACCTCGGCGCAGCAATATCCTCAAGGTTAATGCCGCCGAATGAACCTGAAATCAGATAGATGGTATTCACGATTTCATCCACATCCTTGGACCGGACGCAGATCGGGAAAGCATCCACATCGCCAAATGCCTTGAACAGGGCACACTTGCCCTCCATGACCGGCATACCGGCCTCCGGCCCGATATCCCCGAGGCCCAGAACCGCGGTGCCATCCGTAATGACTGCCACCAGATTATGGCGTCTGGTCAGGTCAAAGGATTTCGTATAATCCTTCTGAATCTCAAGACACGGTGCTGCCACACCCGGCGTATAGGCAAGCGACAGCTCGTCCTTATTGGTCACCGGAACGCGCGAGACAACTTCGATTTTTCCCTTCCACTCCGCATGGAGCCGTTTGGATTCCTCCGCATAGTTCATAGACTTGTGCCCTCCATTCAGTCTTTTCCACACCATCCACAGACGGAACGGTGCCATTTCCTGTTGCTTTTCTGCCGCATGCTCCTGCAGACCTGAAATCTTCTCAGACAGTCCCCTCGTACTTCTCCATCAGCCGCACGCGGTCAAGGATGCGAATGCGACTCTGTCCGACCTTTGTGATCAGTCTCTGATCTTCCAATGCACGGATCTTTCTGCTGACCGTTTCAGGCCGCAGGCAGATGCTGCCCGCAATGTCATCCAGGCGCAGATTCACCGTATCACTGGCCTCATGACTGCTGCGGTAAAGCAGAAAACCTGCCAGGCGGCTTTCCGGGTCCACCGTCGCCAGCAGACGGTTCCGTTCATTCGCATCATGCAGCTTTCTGCTGAGCAGCTCAATAACGCCGCAGGCAACCTCCGTCTTAGCAACCGCTTTTTGCAGCGTTTCCCTGCGAATCCGGCAGAGGTCCACATCTGTCACACAGACGGCAGTATACGGGTAAAGGCTGCCGTCCAGGAAGATGCTTTCCCAGATAATCTCGCCGCGGCCGAATATGCCGACAATCTGCTCGCGCCCTTCGCCGTCCCACCGCATCAGTTTGACGCTGCCGGAATGAATGAGATAGACCGCCTGCACCGGCTCCGATTCCCTGAAAAGCGTCTCGCCCTGCAGCGCGCTTCTTCGCTCCGCCTCGGCCATCAGCGCCAAAGCAGTATTGTCCGTCAGTCCGGACAGAAACTCTATCTTTTCAAGACAGGACATGCTGCAGCCCTGACACCTGGGCGGCAGCTTACTCCCTTCCATATGTCCTCCCTCTGCTCCTGCAAAACATGAAACGCCTCATCCTGGGATGAGGCGATCTGTTATTTCAGGAATCCGTTAATGATCTGCTCCTCGGCCTCCTGCTCGGTCAGACCGAGGGTCATCAGCTTGATGATCTGGTCGCCCGCAATCTTGCCGATAGCCGCCTCATGCACCAGAGACGCATCCACATTATTGGCCTCAAGCCCCGGAACCGCCAGAATTCTGCCGTTGTCCATGATGATGGAATCGCACTCCGTATGACCGTTGCATGCGGCATTGCCGACAATCTTGGCATCAAAGCGCTGGTAGGAATTCTCTCTGGCAACCGAACGGGAAACGACATCCGCGCTGGATCCCTCACCGTTTAGCTTAATATCATACGTGCTGAGTGCACGCTGGTTTCCATGGGTCATGAGCCGCTCGCGGACCACCAGCCTGGCATTGGCTGCCAGCTCAGCTGTCGTCCTGCGGTCCGTATCATCCACGCCCTTGATCTGCACCATCTCCATCTCCATGGAGCTGCCCTCGGCCATGTACACCTCGGTGCCCGGGTTCAGGATGCGCTTTCCCTTGCCCGTACCGGAACCGTAGTGCTTTTCCACATACCGCACTTTGGCATTCTTCTCGAGATAGAACCGGTGAATGCCGTCATGCTCGGAATCGTCGCCGCCGCAGTTGTCGATGCCGCAGCCGGCAACAATCACGACATCCGCATCCTCGCCGATGTAGAAGTCATTATAGACGACCTCCTTAAGGCCGGTCTGTGTCATCACGACGGGGATGTGCACACTCTCGTTCTTCGTCCCCGCCTTGATCCGGATATCGATTCCGCTGACCTCGGCCTTGGGCGTAATCTCAATGTTAGCCGTCGACCTGCGCCCGGCCGCCTGGGAATTGGAACGAATATTGTAAGCGCCCTCGGGAATCTCGTGGAGATCTGCAACCTCCCTGAGCAGACGCATCTGAATCTCATCCAGTTTTAACATGGACTCTCCTCCTCCATAAAGCCTGACAAAAGCCGCATTAACCCACTTTGGAACAGGCCGCCACTGCAGAGGCCGTACCAATCAGCCCCGGCAGAATATCCTCGCGTCTGCCCTGCTTCTCAAGCTTTCCGTCCTTAATCACGATGATCTCGTCGGCGATGTTCATAATCCGCTCCTGATGGGAAATAATCAGGATTGAGCTGCCCGTGATGTTCTCGCGCATGCGCTGGAACACCTGGATCAGGTTCTGGAAACTCCACAGGTCAATACCGGCCTCCGGCTCGTCAAAGACGGAGAGCTTTGTCGCCCTCGCCAGAACCGTCGCAATCTCAATACGCTTGAGTTCCCCGCCGGAAAGGCTGCTGTTGACCTCACGGTCAATATAGTCTCTGGCACACAGACCGACCTCAGACAGATAATTGCAGGCCGCAGCCGCAGAGAGCTGCTTTCCGGCTGCCAGACGGATCAGGTCCAGCACCTGGATGCCCTTGAAACGGACCGGCTGCTGGAAGGAAAATCCGATACCCGCACGGGCCCTGGTGGTAATATCCCAGTCGGTAATGTCCTCCCCGTTCAGGAAAATCTGTCCGGACGTCGGCTTTTCAATGCCGGCAATCAGCTTTGCAAGCGTGGACTTGCCGCCGCCGTTTGGGCCGGTAACCACTACCAGATGTTCATCCGGGACAGTCACGCTGATATCGCGGATAATCTCCTTGCTCAGATCATCTTTTGCGTTGTAGGATACATGTTTCAGTTCCAGCATTTATCTCATCCTTTTCGTCCCTGATTGGCTTTTCCGCCTTCGGACACTGTCATTATATCATAAAGTTCAGGTTAAACTTTGATTCAAATCAATTTTTGAAAAGTTTTTTCACCGGCAGTCAGTTTCCTGCCAGAGCAACCCGTGCGCCCAATTATACTGAATCTGTTTTCCCTTGTCCATATGTGCGGGGAAGATTTGCCCGCCTGTGCAATCCCCGTTTTCCACCTCCATGTGCGAGATGCGCGAAATGTTCAATCAATTCGCGCATCTCCCTGTTTTCTCCGATTGTTTTGCGTTATAATAAGGCATCTTAACTGATGAGGTCACTTATGTTCTTCTATCACTCCAACCTGTTTTACCTCCCGCAGCTCGAAACTGAACGCCTGATTCTGCGCCGCATCCGTCCCTCTGATGCCAGAGATGTCTTTGCCTACAGCAGGGATCCCGAGGTTGCCAGGTACGTTCTCTGGCAGGCACAGACCGATATAAAGGAAGCCAAGTCCTACTGCCGGTCCATGGTTCGCCAGTACAAAAATGATGAACCCTCCAGCTGGGGCATTATCGACCGTGCCAGCGATCATCTGATCGGAACGATCGGGTACATGTCATACGATGACAGCAATCGCAGCACGGAACTCGGGTATTCCCTGGCCCACTGGAAATGGAATCAGGGCCTTATGACCGAGGCCCTCAGTCGGGTCATCCAGTACACCTTTGCCTCCATGAACATCAACCGAATCGAGGCACAGCACGAAACGGAAAACCCGGCATCCGGCCGGGTTATGGAAAAGTGCGGGATGCGCAAGGAAGGCGTTCTTCGGCAGCGGCTGTACAATAAAGGACGCTATGTAGATGTCTGTCTCTACTCGATTCTGAAAAGCGACATCAAAGCCAGCGGCAATTAGCCGCTGGTTTCTGTATATCGTGAATACTTCAGAAAACCGAACTAATAGTTTTAATTCGGCTTTCTGAAACGTGTTTATTAATTCGCTTCTATTGCCCCTCTTTTTTGCCTTTATCCGATCTTGGCTTCCTCGGCTTTGAGTCCTTGCTACCTTTTGGACGTCTGCCTTTAGACTTAGTATATCGGTTCTGTTGCACTTTCATCTATGGTTTTTCGTCTCCCTTTTTTATGGGAGTTTTCAATGATCCTGTGCCACTTACCATCATCACCAATCGTCACAACGTAAACAGAACCAACGTACTGATTTGGAAAAGCAAAAATGGAATGAGCATGTCTTTCAAATTTTAAACACTACGCCCATAATTAAAACCTCAAAATTAAATGTTCGGTATCGAACTATTTATTACCAGATTTTAATTATGGTGTCAAACGTCAAAATCCTTATATTTCAGGGCATCTGAGTGACAACAAATAAAATCCTATCTCTAAAAGTTCGTTTTTGAGAAAAATTCACGTATATCATGAAAAGTTCAAAGCCCGAAAGCGTTGTGGCTCTTGACTTTTGGGGACTCCTGGTTTAAAACCATACTTATGATAGGTGGAGTGTATTCACTCATCGCAGATGGCCTTGGAAAGAGGCGAGCAATTGGCTACAAGACAGACGCTTATTGCTGAGTTGATTGATCAGGTGAATCTTGGCGCACGATATGATAGTGAAGCAAAACGGCTGGTTTCGTTGACCGTTATCTTGGCATGGATTCTGAAGTCTTGCGTGGAGGAATTCAAGCAGTTTGACATCGAGTACATCATGAAGAACTGTTTTATTGGCGTCCCGGAAATCTCGGAGCATGCTGTTCATATGGATATGCCTGACAGGCCAGCAAAGACTCAATATGTTCAAACGATGAACTCTGAGTCAAACAGCATCACAGAACATACAGTTCAATACGACATTCGTTTTCGTGCTAAAGTACCTGGAACTAAAAACGATGTTGTTGAACTCATAATCAATGTGGAAATCCAAGGCGATGCGTCAACACTTCGTTATGTGATTCGCAGAGGATTTTATTTAAGAAAATTGCTTCGGCACTCGGCGTTGCAATAATCATGTAGTTCTGAGACAGCTTGTAAGGACGGACCCTCCAATCCCCATCCCTGACTCCCCGTTGGGGTGGCGGTGCGGAGGGCCTTTTTCTCTTTAACCAGGAGGTTAAGCCATGGATCCGAAGAAAGAGCTGGAATACACAGATTCTATCCCGGACGATGAAGAAACCGAGTGCCCGGAGCCT
>JAFSZW010000221.1 GCA_017458865.1 Clostridia bacterium | reverse complement strand
GAGCCGGGGATCAGCTCCGGGAAACGATCGCCCCAGGATGCGCCGTAGAAATAGTACATCATCTGGATGTAAGGCACATCGACGATCTCTGCACCGGCCTTGCGGAAGAAGTTGATGGAGGAGCCGTCACCGCAGCCAGTGATAACCTCGATGTTGTCCATCTTCGGGTTGAGCTCAGCCAGCATTTCAGCGTTCTGCGTGTAGGAACCTGCGCAGACGACGGTTGCCTGAGCATTGACAACGATCTCATTGCCATTGGTCTGGATGGCGTGCACGCCGACAACCTTGCCGGATTCGTCCATCAGGATGTCATCCACATAGGTGCCCATCATCAGGTTGACGCCCTTCTTCTGGGCAGTCTCCTGAAGCGCGGCAATCAGGCCGGAACCAAAGCCCTCGGTGCAGTGAATGCGGCGCAGTGCACGGACACCGACGTTGGTCACGTTAACCAGACCATTAAACTTGACGCCCTGCGCCTGGAGCCAGACGTTGAGGTCAGTGGAGTCATAGCACAGCTTCTTGAGGAGGTCAGGATCCAGGGTCTTCTCATCCTTGTACAGGGAGTAGATGTCCTGATAGAACTGCTCAGCGGTATCCTCAATGCCCTCAGCCTTCTGCATTTCGGTAGCAGCGCCGATGACGAAGCCGAGGGAACGGCTTGTGGAGGATCCGAACACTTCCTGCGCTTCGCAGACGATGACATTGGCACCCTCTTCAACTGCCTCAATGGCAGTGCTGAGACCGGCCATGCCGGCGCCGATTACGACGATGTCGGTATCATAGGTGATGGTCTGCGGCTCTGCCTTCTCAATGGTGCGGGCCTTGAATGCAGCCGGATCACCGCCGGCAGCGGCGATGGCCTGAGAGACAGCACCCAGGAACGCATTGGAGGAAACAGTGGCACCGGTCAGCGTATCAACCGCAGTAGACTGGCTCTCAATGACGCGCTCAGTGAGAATGTCAAATGCCAGACCGCCGATGATCTCGGTGTCGGTGTATTTCGGGGTCTCGATTGCCGTAATCTTGTTATCAGCAAAGGTAACGGCCACAGTCAGCTCGCCGATGCCGGCAAGGCCCTCCGTGTCTTTCAGGCTGGGACCGGTAACCTCATAGGTTCCATCCGTTACGTTGGTCTCGGTGGATACCTCAACCACGATGCCCTTGGCCTGATTCTCAGCATCCTTGAGAGCGGCATTGAATCCATTGGAGGTAAAGGTGGCACCGGCAACCGCATCCACGCTGAACGCATGGGATTCCGTTGCTGCCTCAGCCAGTTTCGGCAGTGCCGCGCCGCCGATTTCCGGTGTTTCGGTCTGCTCAGCGACCTCAACAGTGCTGACGCCGTTTTCGTCAATCGCCACATTCAGGACGATCTTTCCGCCGAATCCGTCGCCGCTTCCGGTATAGGTACCCGGCGTAATGGTTCCCTCAGCCAGGCAGGAGATGGCAAAGACCATCAAAATGGCTGAAAGAAACAGGCAAGTCCATTTCTTCATTGTACTTTCTCCTTCTCTTCTCATTTTTACAGCGGACCACTGACCACAGTATAGCTGATGAAGTCACTTCATCGTCAATAGGGTTTGCGAAAAAAATAACAATCTTTTTTGAAGTCATCCGGTTTTGCCGCATGGTCGCGAAGACGCGGCGGGCCTTTGCTTTGCTTGGACAAGGTTACAGCCTCCCTGACAAATGGTCCAGGAAGGCTGTTATTGGTTATTTCCGGATCAGTCTGCAACCAGTCCGCTCATTAAACGTCATGACAATAGACTCAGGCAGCGGGACATCCGTTGTCACCCTGACTGCCATCTCACCGGGCAAAAAGGATGTTTTTTTGACCGTTATGCCCCCGCCGATGCACATCACCTCAGCCATGTTCATCAGCTGACTCTGATTAATCGCCTGTGCAATATGCACTCGCCAGCCGCTCTGAAACACAAACGCTTCAATTTGCCTGGCATATTTGAGACCCATGAACGGGGTCACATAGCCAAAGTCAAAGTAGGGACCGTATTCATCTCTCCTGACAGAGGCTTTTGTCGGCCTGGCCTCCTCATCAAGCGCCAGATTCATCAGGCTCAAAGCCATGTTCTGCTCAAGCGGTTTAATATCGGTTTCCGGCACAAACCAGTATTCATCATCAACGGTTTCCCTGCCTGCATCTGCTTTTCCCGGCTCACTCACATGATCCTCGCCCTGGAAGAGCAGTGTCCAGCCCGTCTTCTGCCGGAACGTTTCTTTCAGTGCATCGTCCTCTGCCGTATGTTCCCCATTCAGTGTACACACATAATGCTTATCCATGGCATAGTAGGAGATTTTTGACAGACGGGTACCAAAAAGCTGCTGGAGCAGCACCTCCGCAGCATGGGAATTCATGCTCCGGCTGAGGCTCACCGTCCACCCCAGTTCCGCCTCGAGTGTAATGCTTGCCGCAGTCACCTCATTTTCAGGCGCAGCATCCGGAAAATCGACGCAGATCGTCGCTTCCTTGCGTTCAATGAAGAAGCTGATCTTCCGGATTGTCTCCCACGGCAGCAGTTCACGGATTCTCTGTTCAACATCCTGAATCTTGATCTCGTTTGACTTCTGCTTCTCCGCAAGTTCGTCCTCGGATACCGGACGGATCATATACATACGCCGGAAATCCCGGACGAAATACGGGGATTCGAGCAGAATATCAACAAACTTCTCAAGAGATGCCGCATCCAGTGCCTGCTCGTCATGATCAAGGGAAACATCCTGCATCGTGCGGCCAAACCACAGATACGCCGCCTTTTCAATCGTCATCGGGCGTTTCGGATAATGACTGTTCCATGCATCCCACAGCAGTTTATCATCTCCCTGCCCGGGAAAATCCGTCTTGCCGAGTGTAAAGACCGTCCTGTTATCCGTCTGTTTCTTCTTGGGATGCAGCGATATT
>JAFSZW010000220.1 GCA_017458865.1 Clostridia bacterium | reverse complement strand
GGATTCGCCGAGTAATTGAGATAAACAATGCCATTAAACGGAAAATCAATACTGCTGAACCTAGTGGAGACTGTGCATTCCACACCGGCAGTCATATTGATCGTATCTGCCCATGTGATTCCAGGGATTTCAACAGAAATATAATTAATCGTCAGCGTCGTGCTAATCGATTTCTCTCCCCAATTCAGGGTAATCTTTACCGTCGAACTGGTACCTGGGGTCATTGCTTCCGTATTATTAACACAACATTCCAGATAATGCCGAGTTAAGCCCTTATCAAGCGTCTCCCACAGATCCAAATCAACATTCGTCACGCCGTCTGTCACTTCATATGACACCGTATGGGCGGTTCCATACTGCGTTATCATATCATCTACACCAGTTACATTAAGCTGAACAAAATTGCCAGCCAGATAGTACTGATTGTTATATGGATTGGTAACACGAACAATGCAGGAGCTGGAATAAGTATCATTCTTAAATCCAAATTCTGCAAACGCAGTACCTGCGAATAGGATAAGCAGTACAAATACCAATGCGATCTTTTTCATTTTTGGGGCCTCCATTTATTTTTTATAAGCTGTCTGTGTTCCCTGAAAAGATATTCTAATCCGTATGAATGTCATTGTCTGGCCTGATCTTTCCTGTACATCGGTTCCTGGTTTTCAGAAAACAGGAGATCATTCACCTCTGACATTGACATGTTTTTACTGATTGCATAAATAATAATGGCATCTCTTCGAATTTTTGGATACAGCGTTGCATATCCGCTGAGGCGTAAAAGCTGGTTGATGTCTTCCAATTTGCAATTCATGCAAATTGCTATACGTAAAACCATATTCCGGCCCGGATTCT
Source organism: Clostridia bacterium (assembly GCA_017458865.1). Lineage (GTDB taxonomy): Bacteria > Bacillota > Clostridia > Christensenellales > Aristaeellaceae > Ventricola. The sequence goes on along the minus strand of JAFSZW010000220.1, from coordinate 6,762 downwards.
TCTTTCCATCCAGAATATGGTAAAAATATGAGCGTTCTATTCCACTGGCTTGAATAATATCTACAGGTTTCTGCTTTTTCCTTTCCATTAGCGCATTCAGCAAATCCAGAAACGTTGGATCCGGATGAGATCTGTGGTAAGCAGTTGCTGCTTCAAGAGACGACGCGTTTCGAATATTACTCAGCAGGCTGCCGGTATTAACAGCTGATTCCATCAAGATTGTATCGCCACCCTTACTTTTTTCACTTTTATTTGTGTCCCAATAGAAGACTTTTAAATACAAAATATACATATTTTGGGGTACGCTTCGCTACCAGATCATCAAAGATCTGCTTTTTTTCAATTATATACTATTCTGCTTTTTTATGTCAATGAAAATCACTGATTAATCTGCGCCAGAAAGTGTCTTTATTTATTTACTGCTCTGGTACCTCATAAAGGGTTAGATGAGCCGGCCGTTTCAGGCTCTCAGAATGCTTCATATCAATACAAAAACCTCCCTGCAGGAACAGCAGGGAGGTCCAAATTAAGTTTTATACGGCCATTTCAGCTGCGGCATCCTCGATGACCGGCTTTTCCGCTACTTTTGCCTGATGCCTCCGTCTGCGTGCCTCAAGGCGTGTAAGGAGAATCTCATGATAGACAAAGTTCACAATGGATGCAGTAGGAATCGCCAGGAGCAGACCGGTGACGCCGAACATCCTGCCGCCGATAATGATAAAGGCCAGAATGACAACCGACGAAACGCCAAGTGTACCGCCAAACAGCTTCGGCTTTATCACATATCCGTCCACTGTCTGCAGGATAATCGTGAAGATGATGAAGGCAAGTGCCTTCCAGGGATTGGCGAGGAGCAGGATAAATGCACTGACTATAGCGCCCACCAACGGACCAAACGTTGGCGCGAGATTGGTAATGCCGACGACAAACGAAATCAGGACGGCGTACGGCATCTGAGCAATCGTCATGAAAATGAAATTCGCTATGCCAACAATCAGGGCATCCACCATCGAATACATTACGTATTTGCCGATGATCGAATTACAGCGGGAGATAAAGTTGCTGACGCTCGGATGCTTTTCCTCCGGGATCACCAGTTTCAGAAAACGCTTTACACCGTCAATGATCACGTTCCGGTCAACCAGAAAATAGATGGACAGAATGATCGCAATGATCCAGGTAAAGATGTGGTTTCCTATACTGGTTGAGCTGCTCAGAACCAGCGGGATGTTTTCGCGCAGGAATGTGGAAATGGTACCCAGGATATTGGCACTGTAGGTGGTAACTGCGGACATATCAATGTCAAAGCCTTCCACATTTTCCTCAACAGTCAGGCCAAATGAGTTGATAATCGAGAGCAGCTGATTGATATATCCGTCCATGTTGTCAATAAAAGCCAACACACTGGATACTACCTGAGGGATCAGCTCGGACATGAGAATCGTCATGAAAACAAGCAGCACGACAAATGACAGTGCCACCGAAAGATTCCGTGCAAGATGCCGGTTGCGGACTTTTCCAAAGGGAAATCCTTCAAATACATGAACCAGCGGATCCAGAACATAGGCAATTATCATGCCCATGACCACCGGGAAAGCATAGCCCAGCATGGCTGAGAATGCACCGAATATATTGTGAAAATGTGTAAGAATGACATACAGGATGACCGCAGAACAGGTGGCTATGGTATACGGTACCCAGCGTCCATTCTCCATTCCCTTGATTTTTCGCATAGACTCATTCCCATCCATCCAATTTTGTCGTTTTTGAACAGTCTCTGACTGCTTTACCGGCTCAATATGTATTCTATCCCACTAAGACATAAAAAGCAACAAAAATTGATCTTTTCAACTGGACAATTATGTGTTATTTTTCTGTCAATCCATTCTGGAATTTATGAGGCAAATACACACGCCTCCGCATGCCTGGAGGCCAAACAGCAAGACACATCAGTGTCTGTCAGAGTAATCAAGCTGCAAATCATGCATCACTTTGGCACATGGAAGTCCTGACCGTCAACAGTCCGCATGATTTTCTGCCTGATCAGGCTGCCCGCTCCGAAACTTTGCATTAATGCTTCCCATTTTTGATGTTCTCATGTATAATAGGCACATCAATTTAGAGGAGGCTCTTCATATGGCAAGAGGTGGTTTCCAAGGGTTTTCTGGTGGAAATAATATGCAGCAGCTGATGCGTCAGGCACAGAAACTGCAGCAGCAGGCACTTGAAATGACTGAACAGCTGGACGCGATGGAGTACACCGGCAAAGCCGGCGGCGGTGCGGTCACCTGCACTGTAAACGGAAAGCGTGAAGTTCTTTCACTTAAAATCAATAAAGACGTAATTGATCCGGAAGATCCTGAGATGCTCGAAGACATCGTCATGGCAGCGATCAATGATGCGCTCAAACAGGGCGAGGAAAACCGTGAGGCTCAGATGAACAAGCTCAGCGGCGCTACCGGTATGGGTGGGTTATTCTGACAATGGCTGAACAGATTGAACCCATTTCCCGCATGCAGCAGCAGCTTGCCCGTCTGCCTGGCATTGGCAATAAGACAGCTCTGCGGCTCGCCTATCACATTGCCTCCCAGCCGGAGGATCAGGTTCGGGAACTGGCAGCTGCCCTGTGGCAGGGACGCAAGGCCATTCATTACTGCAGTATCTGCGGCAACTTTACCGTGAACGATCCCTGCCCCATCTGCTCGAATCCGGAGCGGCACAACGGGATTATCTGTGTTGTCAAAGATCCCAGGGACGTCGCCGCCATGGAGAGAATGCACGAGTACAGAGGCACATACCATGTGCTGCATGGCATTCTGTCCCCCATGAATGGCGTTGGACCGGATGACATCCGCATCAAGGAACTTGTCGCCAGAATTGACAGGGAACAGATCAAAGAGGTCATCATGGCCACCAATCCGGATATTGAAGGAGAGGCTACAGCCAACTACATCGCCCGGCTGCTGAAGCCAAAGGGCGTGCTCGTTACCAGGATTGCACACGGTCTGCCGGTCGGCGGCGATCTCGAATATACAGATGAGGTTACGCTCTCCCGTGCTGTTTCGGGCAGACGCGAAATGTAATATCAGGCGCATGTCTCGCAGATTCTGCAGGACATGCTTTTTTTGTTCCGGGATTGCGCCTGCACTGGGTGGCAGCACGCTCAGCAGAAAACGGACAGACAGATTCAAAGCTCCGCCATTCAGATGCACCGGTACGGCAGTCTGGGACAAATCGGCTGGGCGTGTCCATCCATTTTGTGTTTCGTTTTCTGACCGTATATCCTGCCTGCCCGGTCATGACTGACCTCTAAAATGTGTGACTTGCCAAACCGAACAGAAACGCTTATAATAACACTTCAATTAAGTGCTTTTCAATAGAGTTAGTTAAGAAATCGTTAAGACAGAATATGCCCTGAACTTGTCTCATGTGTCCATGCAGGCGACATCTGAAACATCCTCGAAAAGCATCTTATCCACCATCGTAATCAAAAGGGGATCATCCATGACAAATCAGTACAGAATCGGTTTGGATATCGGCTCAACCACAATCAAGTGTGTAGTGCTTGACGAGCATGATACCATCCTATATTCCTGTTACGAGCGTCATTTTTCACTCATAACACAGAAAACCAGGGAGTTTCTCACCCGTCTGGACCGTGAATTCATTCATGGTGAGCCGGTTTCCATCACCATCTCAGGCTCCGCTGGTATGGGCCTTGCACTGGGTGCCGGCATCTCATTTGTCCAGGAGGTATACGCCACCAAAGTCGCGGCAGACACCCTGATGCCTGGTACTGACTGCATCATTGAGCTTGGCGGTGAGGATGCCAAGATTCTGTTCCTGCAGGGCACACTTGAGGTTCGCATGAACGGATCCTGTGCCGGCGGCACCGGTGCGTTCATTGACCAGATGGCTACCCTGCTGAACACCACACCAACGGATATGAACGTGGCTGCAGGGAATGCTGAAAAAACCTATACCATTGCCTCCCGCTGCGGCGTCTTTGCCAAGACGGATGTCCAGCCGCTGCTCAATCAGGGTGCAAGGCACGAGGATGTTTCCCGTTCCATCTTCATGGCAGTGGTCAATCAGACCATCGCAGGACTCGCCCAGGGCCGCCCGATCACGGGCAATGTCCTCTATCTCGGCGGTCCGCTCACCTTCCTCAGCGAACTTCGCGCCTGCTTTGATGAGGCGCTCAGGCTCAAGGGTGTTTGCCCTGAGAATTCTCTCTACTTTGTCGCCTTCGGTGCTGCCAAACAGCCTGGCAAAGCCGTTCGCCTGGCAGACTGCATTGAGGCCATTGACGCTTTCCACAGCACGGAATCCTACAACGCACTACCCCCGCTCTTTGAATCAGAGGATGAGCTTGCCGCATTCCGTGCCCGCCATGCGAAATCGAAGGTTCCTGTCATGGACCCCGCCGGATACACAGGTGATGTGTATCTCGGTATTGACTCAGGTTCTACGACGATCAAGTCCGTGGTCATCTCGAAAGACGGTCAGCTGCTGCTGACCCGCTACCAGAGCAACGACGGCGATCCCGTCCCCCATGTGCTTGACTTTATCCGGATGCTGCGAACGGACTACCCCGGCTTTACCATTCGTGCCGCCGCGGTAACCGGTTACGGTGAGGACCTGATCCGCAATGCCTTCGGTGTCGACTTCGGTCTGGTTGAGACCGTGGCGCACTTTGAAGCTGCCCGCGCATTTCTGCCGGATGTCGACTTCATCATTGATATTGGCGGCCAGGACATCAAGTGCTTCAAGATTCACAACGGCGCCATTGACAACATCTTCCTCAATGAGGCCTGCTCATCCGGCTGCGGCTCGTTCCTGCAGACATTTGCCGGCGCACTGGGGTATTCCATTGCAGATTTTGCGCAGCTGGGCCTTGCCGCCAAGCGTCCGGTTGACCTTGGCAGCCGCTGCACAGTCTTCATGAACTCCTCCGTAAAGCAGGCTCAGAAGGACGGTGCCGATATTACTGACATCTCCGCCGGTCTGTCCATCTCCGTCGTCAAGAATGCCCTTTACAAGGTCATCCGCTGCGGACGTCCTGAGGAGCTCGGCCGCAAGATCGTCGTCCAGGGCGGTACATTCCTCAACGATGCCGTACTCTGTGCGTTTGAAAAAGAACTCGGCGTGAATGTCATCAGGCCGGATATTGCTGGGCTGATGGGCGCCTATGGTGCTGCGCTTTACGCAAAACAGCAGCGTGCCCTCCACCCCGGTGAGAGCACGGTGATTGACCTGGCATCCCTTGACAGGTTCACCCACAGTGTGAAGGAAGTACGCTGCGGCATCTGCGAAAATCACTGCCGCCTGACCGTCCATGACTTTGGCGAAAAGCGGAAGTACATCAGCGGAAACCGCTGTGACCGTCCCGTTACCGGCAACCGTCAGGGCAATGAGCTGAACCTCTACGCCTATAAGCAGGAGAAGATCTCCGCGCTGCGCGATTCCCATCCGGCAAATGCACGCCGCGGCAAGATCGGTATCCCGCTCGGACTCAACCTGTACGAGCTTCTCCCGTTCTGGCACACGCTGTTTGGCGAGCTCGGCTTTGACGTCATCGTTTCTCCCTATTCAAACCGCAACCTGTACATTGCGGGACAGGCGACCATCCCGTCCGATACGGTGTGCTTCCCGGCCAAACTCCTGCATGGGCATGTCCAGTGGCTGATCGACCAGGGCATTGATACCATCTTCTATCCCTGCATGACCTACAACCTGGATGAACATCTGGGTGACAACCATTACAACTGTCCGGTCGTCGCCTACTATCCTGAGGTGATCTCGGCCAACATGCCCGCCGTGCGGAACATCCGGTTCATCCATGATTACGTCGGGCTTGATCACCGTCATCATTTCCCCGGGAAACTGTATCATATCCTGAAGCCCTATTATTCCGACATCACCAAAGGCGAAGTGAAGCGTGCCTGTGACAAGGCATATGAGGCGTATGAGGCCTGGATGCAGGACATCCGGACCAAAGGGGCTGAAATGGTCGAGCAGGCCCGCAGAGAAAACCGGCGCATCATCTGCCTCATTGGCCGTCCATACCATGTGGATCCGGAAATCAATCACGGAATTGACCGTCTGATTGCCGGTTTCGGTGCTGCCGTGATCACTGAGGACTCCCTCAGCGCCCACATGAAAAAGGAACCTGTCCACGTACTCAATCAGTGGACCTACCATTCCCGTCTGTACGCGACCGCCAAGTACATCACCTCTCAGCCGGACATCAATCTGGTCCAGCTGGTCTCGTTCGGATGCGGCGTGGATGCCATTACCACGGACGAGGTGCGTGAGATCCTTGAGGAGAGCGGCAAGATCTACACACAGATCAAGATAGACGAAATCACCAACCTCGGTGCAGTCCGCATCCGTCTGCGTTCCCTGTTTGCTGCGATTGATCAGCAGGAAGCCAACAAGCGAAAGGAGGATGAATCCATTGGAAAGTGAACACGTTGAGTTTACCAAAGAGATGCGCGACCAGGGATACACCATTCTTCTGCCGAACATGCTGGAATTCCATTTTTCCCTGATTGAGCGTGTCCTCCGCCTCCACGGATACAATGCAGTCTGCCTCAAGAACCACGGCCCCAGCGTCATGGCAGAGGGGCTCAAGTACGTCCATAACGACACCTGCGTCCCTGCCCTGCTGGTCATCGGTCAGTTCCTGGATGCGCTGCATTCTGGAAAGTATGACCTGCACAAGACCGCTCTGATCATCTCCCAGACCGGCGGCGGCTG
>JAFSZW010000219.1 GCA_017458865.1 Clostridia bacterium | reverse complement strand
GTTGCCCTGGCCTTTTGCCAGGATAATGTCTGCCTCATCCATCGCTGCCCTGGCCTCATCGCTTAAAAACTCATAGATTGTGCCGGCAATCGGTCTGCCATTGGATACAATCCTGGCCACGCGGTCCATGCCGACATAGTTGGCATCCTCCATCGTCGCATCATTCAAAACCTCATCCCCGCGAACCATAACCGTCATCCGGAGATTCGGGTATGCTTTCTGCAACTGCTGCAGAAAGAGCTTGTCAAGGACGATCTCACCGCAGTTATCCTCAATCAGGAGAAACCGCTGCGCAGTTGCACATTGCCTGAGAAAGGACGTAAGCGTATCTCTGTCATTCCAGCTCATCCCGGGATCATCAAACAGCGACAGAAAGACCTGCTTGTCCACATGATTCATGGCACCAAAGTCGATGTAATTTCCGATTCTGGCATACATCAGCGCCGTCGCCAGAGGCTCATTCGCAGACTCAATCTTTTCCCTGAGCGCATCTTCCATGGACAGCACAAGATCATTGTATTCCTTCTTGATGGCGCCATAGGAGGACTGCTTTCCAAACCTTCGCTCATACGCCTGATTGAACTGGTACACGAGGTACGGCGAGGTATCGTTTTCCTGCCGGTTGTCTATGATTGACTTTACCTCCCGGAGATATTCCGGGTCATTTGAGCGGTGCGCCTGCTTGTCATATAGGCACTCCGCACAGCTGTCTATTATTCTCACATTTTACCTCAAACGATGAAATTCTGTATGATCCGTCTGCCGGTAAACATACGCCCAGTATTGCGATTCCGGGCATTTACCGGGGGATCCTGGGCGCCGCAGATACACGTATGCTCAGAACTTAACTGCACAGATTCACCCTTTAAATGCCGATAGCAGCAGCATTTAAAGGGTGAACACTCAAGCCGGCATCCGTCCATCAGGCAATTTGGGGACGGATGCCGGCTTTTCTCTTTTAGCCGGGCCTGACATCAGAAAACCGAGTTGAGTCCAACAAAGCGAAATGGCTTCTTCTCTGATTCCAGTTCGGTCAGGCAGATATCCAGCGCATCCGGCGTATATTTGGCTGTATCGGAGAAATGCATGACAATGACCGCTCCGCTCTTCAGGTTGCGTTTGATCTGTTTTGCCAGTTTCTCTGCGCTTTCCGCCTTATAGTCTCCCGTCGAATAGTAGCCTGAAATGCTGTGGGTAAAGCCGCAGTCAAACACTGCCGTAAGGCCGCTTTTGCTTATTGCAAGTGTCGGCGGGCGGAACAGCGTGCTGAGGGATGGCCGTCCATCCCCGTCCCTGAGATCGCCCACAATGTGCTGGAGCGTATCGTAGCTGGTCACAAAGTCATCCGGCAGGATTGCCTGCTGCTCAAGTGTCAGCTCCTCATAATGCGTAGCCGTGACCTCATTGGAGAGCGGCATGTGCTTGTGCGTATGATCCGCTATCGTGTGCCCTTCCTCAGCAATCGCCCGCAGGAGATTGGGATTGTTGGGCACATACTGCGTCCTG
>JAFSZW010000218.1 GCA_017458865.1 Clostridia bacterium | reverse complement strand
GCCGTGATTCGGATCGTGACGAGATCCTTGCAGCGCTGCATGGCGAGGGAACGTTCCACCTGACAGAGGAGGAGCTTGACCGCTGTGCACTCAGGATCATCTATGCAGCACTGCTTTCAAATCAGGCGCTGCAGGCTGAGGCATAAGTTTCTGACCTGAGCAACATCCCTATCTGTATATTTCAGGGTCTGGCATCTGCCAGACCTTTTCTGCGCGGACCGGGCCTTGACTGAGCCGGCCTCAGAAAAACATATGCTGCCGGAGCTCTGCACGTATAACGCCTCCTATCGCTTCCTATTCCTATATCGGTTTTGATGCATGGATTGACAAGCAGTATGAAAAAAGATAAACTGAAACGGAATGAGGGAGGGGGCAGCAGATGAGAATTCTCGGGATAGATCCGGGCCTTGCAACAATGGGCTGGGGCGTTATTGAAAGCAATGGGTATAAGGAAAAACTGGTTCAGTATGGTGCGCTTTTGACGTATCCGAGGGACAGCTTTCCGACCCGGCTGCAGAGCCTGATGTTTGGCGTCCGCAGTCTGATCAAAACGTTTCAGCCGGAGGAAATAGCATTTGAGGAGCTGTTTTTCTCAAAGAACGTGACGACAGGCATTCAGGTAGGCGGAGCGCGCGGTGTAGCGCTGGCTGTTTGCCGCGAATACACGGACAAACTGTATGAGTACACGCCGATGCAGATCAAGCAGGCGGTTGTCGGATATGGCGGCGCGGATAAGCACCAGGTCCAGATGATGGTGAAGATGCTCCTGAACATCCAGGAGATTCCCCGTCCGGACGATGCTGCAGATGGCGTCGCATGTGCGATCTGTCATGCACATGCCGGTGCAGGACGGGAACAGTTTCTTATTAAATAAGCATTTAGGAACGCCGGCTGCGGCACGTGCTCCACGCGGGAGGCTGTCAGCCAGCGCATGAACGGGGATAAGCGATGATTGACTTTATTGAGGGAACGGTTGCGGAAAAAGGACATGGTGAGGTAATTGTCAACGCCGGAGGTGTTGGCTTTTTGTTGCTGTGCTCCATGACAACCGTTGCAGCTGCACCAGCAGCCGGCGAGAAGTGGAAGTGCTATACGATCCTGAACGTCCGTGAGGATGCCATGGAACTGTTCGGTTTTTCAAGCAAGCAGGAACGTGACATGTTCAAACGGCTCTGTTCAGTGACCGGTGTCGGCGCCAGAACGGCCCTTGCCATGCTTTCGGCACTGCCGCTCAAGGAACTCTCAGTGGCGATCCTGACGGGTGATGTGACTGCGCTGGCCAGAGCACCGGGCATAGGCAAAAAGACAGCACAGCGTATTGTGCTTGAACTCAAAGACAAAATTGAGCAGGCGGATGTCTCCGTGCCCGGCGCCGGTGCAGCTGGCGGGACAGCCCAGCCGATGCCCGCCAATGCAGAGCGCGAGGCGCAGCAGGCATTGCAGGCACTCGGATATACGGCTGCGGAGGCGGCACGGGCCATTAATCTGGTGCGTGACAAGGCGACGGAGACAGATCAGCTGATCATGCTTGCCCTGAGACAGATCGGATCACTCTGATTTATCTGACGTGTCAGATTGAGGATCTGAAGGATGACAGGATAAGCAGCGAGGATGGAAAGAAACGGTATGGAAGACGAAAGATTAGTTACAGGCGGCTTTAAAGAGCAGGAAGACGAACAGGAAAAAAGCCTTCGTCCCAAAACGCTAAATGAGTATGTTGGTCAACAGGTGGTTAAAGACAGTCTGAACATCTATATTCAGGCTGCCCGGGAGCGGCATGACTCTCTTGACCACATCCTGCTTTACGGCCCGCCGGGACTTGGAAAGACGACGCTGGCGGCAATTGTGGCCGCTGAGATGGGGCAGAACATCCGTGTTACCAGTGGTCCGGCAATTGAACGGGCGGGGGATCTGGCCAGCCTGCTGACCAACCTGTCAACGGGCGATGTGTTGTTTATTGATGAGATTCACCGGCTGTCGCATGCGGTTGAGGAAGTGCTGTATCCGGCAATGGAGGATTTCGCACTTGATATCATGATCGGCAAGGGACCGAGTGCCAGAAGTATCCGCCTTGACCTGCCAAAGTTTACGCTGATCGGTGCAACGACACGCGCAGGTTCGCTGTCTGCACCGCTGCGAGACCGCTTCGGCATTCTGTTCAGGCTGCAGATGTATTCGACGGATGAGCTCATGAAGATCATCAACCACTCCTCAAAGGTCCTGAACATCAAGTGCGAGGATGACGGCATTCGCGAGATTGCCAGGCGCAGCCGCGGAACGCCCAGAATTGTTAACCGTCTTCTCCGTCGCGTCAGAGATTATGCCCAGGTGCGGGGTCAGGGCGTGATCACGCTTGATATGGCCAAGGAAGCGCTTGATCTTCTGCAGGTGGATGATCTTGGACTTGACCGTGTCGACCGCGAGATCCTGACGACCATGATGGTAAAATTTGAGGGTCGTCCGGTGGGGCTTGATACGCTTGCTGCCACTACCGGTGAGGACGCAGTGACCATTGAGGACGTTGTTGAACCTTATCTGATGCAGCTGGGCTTTGTCATGCGGACACCCCGCGGCCGGATCTGCACGAGGGCGGCGTATGAGCACATGCGGCTGCCGATGCCCAAGAGCTACCTGCAGGAAGCGGTTCAGGGGCAGATTTCAATGTTGGATGAGGAAAAGAATGAAGACCAGTGATTTTTACTATGATCTGCCTGAGGAACTGATCGCTCAGACACCTGCAACGCCCAGGGATGCATCCCGCCTGATGGTGGTGCACCGGGGAACAGGGACGATTGAGCACAGAGTCTTTCATGATATCATTGATTATCTGAATCCCGGCGACACGCTGGTTGTCAATGAAACGCGCGTTATTCCGGCACGTCTTTATGGCGTAAAGCCGGATACCGGTGGTGCAATTGAATTCCTGCTGCTCAGACGGATTAACCTGACGGACTGGGAGGTCATCCTGAAACCCGGAAAACGGGCAAAACCGGGAACGGAATTTGTCTTCGGAGATGGAAAACTGAGGGCAACCATTCTGACGGTTGATGAGGATGGCGGGCGGACTGTGCGCTTTGCCTGGGACGGCGTTTTCGAGGAAGTGCTCGATGAACTGGGCCAGATGCCCCTTCCACCGTATATTCACGAGCGTCTGGAAGACAGAAACCGGTATCAGACGGTTTATGCGAAAACGGACGGCAGTGCTGCCGCACCGACAGCCGGACTGCACTTTACGCCGGAACTGCTGGACCGGATCCGGGCAAAAGGCATAGATGTGGTGCCGGTTCTGCTGCATGTCGGTCTTGGAACATTCCGTCCGGTCAAGGCGGAAAACGTGGATGACCACCATATGCACAGCGAGTATTATGAGGTGACTGCTGAGCAGGCTGAACGGATCAACAGGACACGCGAACGCAGCGGCCGGGTGATCTGCGTAGGCACCACCAGCGTCAGGACACTTGAGACGGTGGCGGATGAGGATGGAAACATCAGGGCAGGCAGCGGCTTTACACAGATCTTTATCAAGCCGGGGACGAAAATCAAGGCAGT
>JAFSZW010000217.1 GCA_017458865.1 Clostridia bacterium | reverse complement strand
GTTCATTATATTGGCACCGGCACGGCTCATCCACTCCTGCAGTTGTCCGCGCTCCAGGGCAAGGTTCAGACATTCGCCCTCCGCATGAAGTGCGTTTTGTCCATATGCAATCTCATCGCAGATCTCCGACTCAAACCGTTCGCACATTTCCTCAAAGGAAAGCGCCTCACCACGGTAGCAGTGGCCAATGTACTGCGCTGCCCGGATGCTGCCGACCTGTCCCGCATTAAGTGCGCTGCCGCCCGGCCGATATACGCCGTGAGATCCATTCACCTCACCCACAGGGAAAAGGTGGCGGATGTTGCTCTCCCACCAACGGTTTCCTGCAAGACCGCCATTGTTGTGCTGTGCACAGACCGCAATCTCGAGCGGCTCCGTGTACAGATCAATGCCATGTGAGCGGTACAGCTCAATCGCACCTGGATTCATGCTGTTCAGCCGTTCAATCGGCGTGTTCTGCAGGCCGTTTGACTGGCTCAGATATTGGTATGCCTCCTCCGACAGCCTGGCAGGATCAAACTGTCCGTCCGTTTCTGCCTGAGACGGATTCCGTCTGAAGTCCATAAATACACGGCGTCCCTCAAGCACGGTTTCCCGGTAAACCAGGAGATCCACAAGGGACGATCCCATGTTCATGGCCTTCCGCGGATCAAACGGCCACTGATATCCCTTGAGGAAACAGGCATTGAGCATGGCCTCTGCTGACTCAAACGCCTCTGGCAGAAATTCCCGTTCATCCGTGCCATCTGCACTGGTGGAAATATACCGCGGGAGCACCTGCTGATAGGTTCCTGAAAGATTCCACCTGAACTTGATGGAGGCAATCCCATACTGCGATTCCGTCAGGTTCTTTCCGATGGCACCTGCGCGAAATGCCGGCCCCATGCCGCCGGTCTGAGAGCCCGGATACACTGAGGTTTTATACATGCCGGCCTCGCCGCCGACCGCATACACCACATTCTCCGCAGCCACCACCAGGAATTCCGGCTGTTCTTCCCTGCTCACACTGACTGCCAGCACACCGCGGATGCGCTTCTCGCCCTCTGTCTCATCAACCAGGAGCCTGATTACCTGCCATCCATCCGCAATCTCGATCCCCAGCCGCTCCGCCTCTGCCATGAGGGCCTCCGTCATATATCTGGAGGTCAGCGGACCCGCAGATGTCCCGCGCTGATTCGGATCATGATCTGTCTTGTATCCAACGAACTCACCGGATCCATTGAACGGGAAAGGAACGCCGATATCCACCAGGTGATAGAACCCTCTGAGTGACATGGCTGCCTCTGCAAGGGCCAGATCCCCATCTACGCACTGTCCATCAAACAGCGTTGCTGCCATCTTCCGGACGCTGTCAGGCGTCTCTCCGCAGGTCGTCAGCTTATAATATGTCTGCTTGTCCGACCCGGTGTTTCTCGATGTGCCCATCATCTTCCCTTCGGTCAGAATCACGACATCCCTGACCCCTTCCTTAACAAGAGAAACTGCCGCATTCAGTCCTGCAGCACCTGTTCCGACAACCAGTGTCTGCGTGCTGGCAAACATGACCGCTGTGCTGCCAGCCAGTTTCTTTTCCATCTCCATTTCAAGATCCTCCAATCTGCGAACGTGAATGAGACCATTTCTGTCATGATAACGTTTGCATGAATATCTAAAAATAATCTGTTGGCGTCGTGCAATCGTTTGCATGTGGCTGTAGTCTAGTTTCCCCCTTTTAAACCTAGCATTATCATTTTAGATTTCGTTTAAAATTATGTGAGAGTTGCATTGATTAGCCATTCTATTATTAGGCAGTTTTGCTGATTTATCTTTGTGACAACGTTTGCATAACGATACGAGCATGAAAAGAAACCGCTGCATTGCCAGTTTCTTTTCCGTTATCCGTTCCACCTTTCCCGCAGCATAGATCTGTTTTTCTGTATTCTGCAAACCATTGCTTTTTATGCCTCAATTTATGATATAATCAGATTGAAAATTATAATGCATCGTCACGGTCAGTTCTGATATCCATCGGGCACTGTCAGAATGGCCATCTGAAAACACAGAACCGGCGTCTTCCATAAAGCAGCAAAGGAAGTGAGAGAATGTCAGCAGCCATTCACATTGAACTGGACGCAATCTGTCTGCTCCTTCTGTGCACCATCGTGTATCAGAGCCGGAAAAACGTCAACCAGCAGATGAGCGGCATTCTGCTTCGAATGACCGCGACCGGCATTATTGTTCAGCTCGTTCTGGATATTCTGTGGAGGATGGTTGAGGAACAACTCTTTCCGGGTGCCATTTTTGCCAATCGCGTCATTAACGGTCTGTATCTGGGTATTGGCGTCTGTCTTGGCTGCATCTGGTATCTGTACGTACTCGCAAATCTGGGCTACACAATTTCGAGAAAGATTCAGATGCTTGTCATGCTGCCCGGACTGCTTTTCCTGTTGCTCAATATCATTTCCATCTGGACGGAATGGGTTTTCACTGTATCACCGGAAAACAGGTACGCACACGGTTCACTGTTCTGGCTGCAGATGATCGGCGCATACGGCACGATACTGGTTTCATTTGCCCATCTCATTTTTCGCCTCATTCGAACCCGAAATGATGCCGGCCTGCATCATGACATCAAAAAGCTATTCTACTTCTACGCCGTGACTGTCATTGGCTCTGTGGTCAGCCTCTTTTATACCGGCATGCCCGGTACATGGACCTGCGCGGCAGTCTCTATTGTCCTGATCTACCTGAATGATCAGAACCGTGAAATCCTCCATGGAATGACAACAGCCATGGCCGCAGATTACAGGAGCATCTATTATGCCAATCTCGATAAGGATGAGTGTATCTGCGTTCGAACCTCTGAAAAGCAGGATGGAAAAGTGCAGAAAAACCAGACGTTATCGCTCCGGGACAGCTTTGCCGAATATGCTGCAAACTGCGTTGTTGAATCAGACAGAGAAGACTTTCTCCGGTTTATTGATCCACAGAACATCCGCAACGCGCTGACAAATCAGGCGATGATCTCTCATCGGTACCTGACCTGCAAGGATGGTGTGGAACGCTATGAGATGCTCCGCATTGCGGGCGTCAGGACCATTGATGAACGGGTGGACCACATCGTTCACGCAATCGGTGTCGGCTTTTCAGATGTCGACCAGGAAACGCGGGGCGAACTGGAGCAAAAGCGCACACTGACAGAGGCGCTGACGCGCGCTGAGGAGGCCAATGCTGCCAAGACTGCATTCCTCAGTTCCATGAGTCATGAGATTCGAACACCGATGAATGCCATCATTGGGCTCGACAATATCGCGCTGCATGACCCAAATCTCTCCCAGGCCACCCGTGACGAACTGGAGAAGATCGGATCAAGCGCAAAGCATCTGCTGTCCCTCATCAACAATATACTGGACATGAGCCGCATTGAGTCAGGCCGCATGGTCCTCAAGACAGAGGCATTCTCCTTCGGGGTAATGCTTGAGCAGATCAACACCATCATCAATGGTCAGTGTAATGATAAACAGCTGACCTATGAGAGCCGTGTGATCGGACCGGTGGATGAAACGTTCATCGGTGATGATCTCAGACTGAGGCAGGTCCTCATCAACATTCTCGGCAATGCCGTCAAATTTACCGATCCGCCGGGCACGGTCACCTTTACCGTTAAACAGACTGATGCCAGGCATGCCTGCACGCTTCGATTCACAATAAAGGATACCGGCATCGGCATGGACGCATCATTCCTGCCAAAGCTGTTTGAACCCTTCTCCCAGGAGGATGCGACCACGACAAACCGTTACGGCGGCAGCGGACTTGGCATGTCCATTACCAAGAACATGGTCGATCTGATGGGCGGCAGCATCGCTGTTGAAAGCAAAAAAGGCTGCGGCACGACCTTCACGGTTGACATTCCGCTTAAAAAAGCGCAGCCTGCCGCGCTGCCGGATACACAGAATCCGCCTGATCCGGACATCTCCCTCGCAGGCCTCCATGTGCTGATTGCCGAGGATCTGGAGATCAACGCCGAGATCCTGACGGACCTGCTCGACATGGAGGGCATCACCTCCGAATGGGCGATCAATGGCCAGCAGGCAGACGAGCTGTTCTCACAAAGCGAAACCGGACACTTCAGTTCCATCCTGATGGACATGCGGATGCCTGTCATGGACGGTCTGTCTGCTGCTCGGGCCATCCGGAAACTCGACCGGCCCGATGCCGCGAGCATTCCCATCATTGCGCTGACCGCCAACGCTTTTGATGAGGATATCCGGCATTGTCTTGAGGCGGGAATGAACGCGCATCTGTCGAAACCTGTCGATATTGATCACCTGAAACTGCTCCTGCAAAAGATGCTTGCACCGCCTGTCACGGCATAAAAAGCTCTGCTTAGAGGGTTATGGATTCCAGGCATTCTTTGAGCGGGAAAAGGCGACCATGTGAGAGTGAAAAACTCTTGCGTGGTCGTTTTTTTGTTTATTCTACACGATCCCCCTTGTGTAAATGGCAGAACATCAGGATTTACATTTCAAGACATGGAGCAATGCAAACGCCGGCGGATACTACGCGATCAACTACGAGCTGGAGCTGCCCGGCATCGACGGCGATTTCCTTCTGGAATGACGGCCATGTGGACAGCGGTTCTACCTGACGGATCATCGATTGCCTCGCATCACGCTGACACAGCGCGACACGGCGACCTCAGAGGGGCTTATGGCCGAAAGAAGTTCAGTCTGGTCGCCATACAGGGGATCACCTCCTCTATGACGCCTCCCTGATCGGCGTAAAAGGGAAAACCATATGATCCCAACGCCCGAAACCTGAGGCGATATGTACTCGACCGCATAGAGGAGATCTTCAGTATAAGCGCCTCTGCGTGATACACTGTGGCTAGGATGAACCTCAACACTATCCTTAGCGGCACAAACTGGGGACAAGAACAATGGCGTCGCAGATGTACGGCCGAGAGTCAGATCATCCGACTGTTGGAGGAGCACCACGGCAGCAACTGGCTGCTGGATCTTTTGGTATCCAAAAAGATAATCCCTTTTTGCAAAAGAAAAGCGCCTTTTTTCGGCGCTCTCCCTTTCGTGATGTTGGCTGAAGGCGGTTGTTATGCTTCCTGAATGCGCAATTCCTGCTTCAACCCTTTTTGCAGTACAGCCGAAAAGTTCAGTCCGGCCTGTACCGCTTCGGCGTTCAACCTTTGCCCGGCGCTTTTTGTGTTGAGAAAGATGGGAAAGCATTACGCCGCCCGTAAGTAGTCCACCACCATCAATTTCTTGGCAAGCTGGTTTGCCGTGGAAGGAGGGACGATTCTTTGTGCTGAAATGATTATGTCTGTGGTGATGAAAGCAGCGCTTCGCATGACGCCTTTAGTTCCGGTATTCTGGTCAGGGCGGTGCGCCATACCAGCTGCAGATTCATGCTTTCATACTGATGCGCAAAGAATGTTCTCATTCCTTTGATTGCTTTCCACGGAATAGAAGCAGATTCTGCTATCAAATCATCCGACAGGCGGGTTGCCAATTCACCGATTTGCATGATTGGCATACTCACAGCATTCCGAAAAACGAAGCTTTCCATAAATCGTTCTTCTGAACAACCGAAATAGCGAAGCGTAGCGTCAATTTCATCGCAGTACTGAATGATGCGCTCCAGAATGTATTGATCTTTATTGTTCATAAATCAGCACCTCGTCCTTCCGGATTCGGCGGATAAAGTCTGTTTCCAGGTTTTCCGTGGCAACCAAAT
>JAFSZW010000216.1 GCA_017458865.1 Clostridia bacterium | reverse complement strand
GATCATCCAAGAGGGTCTGCTAACACAAGCGTGCAGCTTTTGGGCATACCTGACCGGGAGCGCATCCTAAATCTAAAACAGGAGAAGCCAAAAGGCTTCTCCTTATTTGATTGCATCATCCTTGAGGGGAGAGCTTCAAATCAGAGACTGTGAAATTCCGATTCGAGTGATGGAAACACTACTCGGACTCACTGGCCACAGGTCAGATGGTGCAACCTTTCATGCAGTCCGCATGAATGCTTTCCTGCGGTGAGAGCGACGGCGCATCAGATGACCGTCAGTGTGAGCTCAGTATCGGTCAAATCCGGATTCAGGTCCTCATCAGGCGTGAGTTCCAGACAGGGGAGGCCGCATTTTGTCCAGTGAACACGGCGAATGCCGGGCTGACGGTGCATCATCCGGTCATCTGCATCATGAGGAATGGCATGATAGACCATGAAATCATCCCCGGTTTCCGGATCAGTGATAAAGCAGTTATGCCCGGGTCCGTATTGATTGGGTGCGCTTTCCGTGGTAAGCAGCGGATAGGGGACAACATTCCAGACAGCCGGATTCAGCAGATCCTCACCGGACTTTGCCGTCATCAGGCCGACTGTATAGAGATCTCCCATGGCTGTAGACGAACCGGAGAAAGTCACATAGAGCATATCGTCTTTTCGCAGCAGGCACGGCGCCTCATCCACCTCTGTCTCACAGCGGTCCCATCCAAAGCGGGGATGGAGCAGACAGACGGGATCGCTTGTGAGCTGCCAGGGAGATGCAGGGTCAACGGTGGCAATGAACAGGTTTGCAGTATCTGCCTTAAGCGGCTCTGATTCGTAGTGAATGATGCGGTCTGACCAGATGACGTAGTCACGATCATTGTCCCTGAACCACGTCATATCAAGCGAAATACCGTTTGGCTCAAGGATACGGCCATCCTTCTGCACGCAGAGGTGGGGCGTCTCCCAGTCGTCCGGATTGGAGATGTCCCCCTGGCAACGAAGGACACAGGCTTTCACGCGCGTCCATTCGCCACCGGGGCAAATTGCGGTGAAGAGGTAAGGCGTGCCGTCTATCTCGTGCAGCTCTGCTGCCCAGGTGCCGGTGAATGTTTCACCCGGCTGGAGGGGCAGCCTGCTGATGGTGATTGGCGGCTGTGAAAAGGTCGCCTCCGGCGTATCAGCAATACGCAGATGAATGTGCTGTGAACCGGTTGAGGTGAGAACATACCTGCCATGATACGCTGTAATGCAGGGGTCGGACATGCCCAAGAACTGAAGTGTCGGGTCGTCTCCGAAATTGATGGGAATCGGAAACGGCCAGGCTTTTTGCTGAACCTTCCCCGGAATATGCCATGCGCCGGGTCTGGAGGTATCCACTGAAGAGAGCGCTTTTGCATCCCAGATAACCGGCTTTATATGAACGGAATCATCGCTGTAGAAACAGGTTACACCGGGCAGATGGTCTGGTAGAGACGCATTTGCATGGACAGTCAGTTCGGCCGTCCCCGTTTCGGTATGGAAGATGCGGCCAAGACAGCCTCTCAGCGTGTCTGCCTCATCATCTGTGATTGACAGCACATTTCCAGGAACGCAGCCGGGAATGTTGAAGATGGCAGCAGGTGTCTCACCGGTTGAAGGAGAGGAAAGGAGGTGAAAAAAGGAGTACAGCTCTGTGCTTTCGACGGTGTATCCATTCCCATCGGCCTCGAA
Source organism: Clostridia bacterium (assembly GCA_017458865.1). GTDB lineage: Bacteria > Bacillota > Clostridia > Christensenellales > Aristaeellaceae > Ventricola. Next base: position 1,296 of record JAFSZW010000216.1, on the reverse strand, counting down.
ACGGACGTGGTACAGCCCATCCCTGAACCGGCATTCAGGATGTCGAATCTCATGACCGTGCATAACGGGAAGATATCGTTCAAGTGTATAGTGAACCAGATCCTCTGTTTTGTAGAGCATGATGTAGCCAAGCGTGTCCGGATCCGGCGCGTTCTGATTGCGCCGCACGCAGAGGAGGCGAATGATCCCATCCGGGCCACGAAACAGCCATGGATCAAGCAGTGTCTTTGTCACGCCTTTCCTGTCGCCGGCGGAATAGACTGCATCCGGAAAAAGAATACCGGTGTTGTTTCGAAGCGGTGTATAGTGCACACCATCATCACTGATAGCCAGATGAAGGGCATGATAAAGATCGCAGTTAAGGGCGGTATGCCCGGGGTAATTATGATCTGGATAGGTCTCTGGACCTTCTCTGGTATAACAAAGGACGAAAGGCATGAGGTCCTCCTCCGTGAACACGAATGATTGTTGGTTGATGGATCAATTCCTGTCCTGTCCACATAATTTCAGGAAGACGGCAGGACATGTCAGGGCTCGGGATAACAGTATCGGGACACCGTGATGCAAAGGCGTGTCTTGCTATTAACAGAATCTGTAAATGGAGTATAGCACGCTTTGCCGATCTGATCAATCGAAGAACGGGACAGAAACGATCTGGCGTTATCTCCAAGAGAATCCACAATGTCCGTCCTGCATCCAAACGAATAAACGGTCATCTGTGTGCCTGTAGAGGAGTCACAGATGACCGTACATTGCCTGAGTGCATAGGCAGTTCAGTCTGGTTTACCTACCGACTTTGGTTGCCTTCTTGCTGCTGACAAAGCCGGTTGTTCCATTTTCCAGCTGGATTTCGTACCAGCCATTATCGGAAGTGCTGATGAGAGGATACAGAGAGCCTGCTTTTGCCAGACCGACATATGCTGAGCTTGCATCCGGTCTCTGACGGACGTATGCATTTGAACCCTGCTGAATCTGGACAGTGAAGGCAAGCGTGGCTCTGCTGCGGTCAATGGAAACGTTTCCTGTGCTGGGCTGCTGTGCCCGGATGGCAGTGGCGTACATGTCCAGTCCATATGGGGACGCATACCGGAATGTGTCGTTGGTGTTTGCCAGCCATGCCTCATAAAAACCACGGTTGTGCAGCATGTCATTCTGGAGCATATCCGTGATATGACGCCGGACGTCCTCCTGGTCTGTGATTACCGCAATGGCCTGGATATTTTTCCCGTTCTGCTGCGTATCATCTCCATAGTGGAAAAGCAGATAAAGTTCATGATAGTAAAGGCCATCATTCGT
>JAFSZW010000215.1 GCA_017458865.1 Clostridia bacterium | reverse complement strand
ATGAGGCACGGTCAGAGCTGCCAGATGGTCCGGTTGTCGGTGAGACAGCGCTCCACACGCGATGCAACGCGGGTAAAGAAGGCGACTTCAGGCTCACCGAAACGGTTTGGAATGGGGCTGTCAATGTCCAGGACCCCGACGACTTTGCCGTCAAGATGCAGCGGCACGACCAGTTCGGAGCGGGAATTGCAGTCACAGGCAATGTGTCCCGGGAATGCATGGACATCCGGAACGCACTGCGTCTCATTAAGCTTTGCGGCAGTGCCGCAGACGCCGCGGCCCAGCGGGATGGAAATGCACGCAGGCAGGCCGCAGAACGGGCCCAGATTGAGCACACCGTCAAGGAGAAAATAGAAGCCGCTCCAGTTGATATCAGGCAGCGTGAAACGGATGTATGCACTGATATTCGCCAGGTTTGAAAGGGGATGGATGGCGGGGTCCAGCAGCGACTCGGCGCCTGCCCACAGAGATTCATAGTCCATGTTACGCATTGTCCTTTCTGTCTGTTGAGCCGATGCCGCCTTCGCGGCTGGCGGTTGCATCGTCATCTCTGGTGATGCCGAAGGGGAGAAAGATGCCCTGGGCAATGGCGTCACCCTGAGCGGCTGCGAGCGTTTTCCCGGCAAGGGAATCGTTTGTCATGCGAAGGAAAATGTGCCCCTCGTTTTTGGCATACTGGTAATCGCTGTCAATGATCCCGACACTGTTGTCGAGCTGAAAGCGATATTTGAATCCCAGGCTGCTGCGCGGGAAGATCATGAGCACATAACCGGGATCCATTATCGCACGGATGCCGGTGGGAATCAGGATACTTTCCTGCGGAGCAAGGTAAAAGGGTACCGTTGTTTTAAAATCATAGCCTGCGGAACCTGCAGTAGCCCGCCGCGGCAGGCAGATGGCATCGTAGACCTCACGGGCAAGGGCAGCACGGTCCGGAAATGTGTTTGCGTAATCGGATGTGAACTGTTCAAAAGAGACTTTTTCAAACTTTGCAATACGTTCCATGGAAAGGGCCTCCTGAGAGGATTTGGTTGGGATATATGATGCTTAGCCGGCCCCAAACAGTATCTGGATTCGTTGACAAACAGCGGCAGATGAGTATAATAAAGCCGACCACTGAACCGCGCTGATGTGGACTTTGTCCTGTGCAGCGCATCTACTGAAACGGAAATGAGGACAAACCTATGGCATTGACATATCGTATGAAAATTGCAGGCCTTGAGCGGGATCTGCCGCTCTGTCCGCTCAATGATGAACTGAGCATTGGCGCATTTGTGATCTTTGGCGACTGTGAGCTGACTGAGGCGTGTGCACGTGAGATGCTCAAACGCGCACCTGAGTTTGATTACATCATCACAGCCGAAAGCAAGGGCATTCCGCTGGCCTATGAGATGGCCCGTCAGATCAAGGCACCGAAGTGGATGCTGGCCCGCAAGGGTATTAAGCTCTACATGCGGGATGTGATCGGCGTAGAGGTTCGCTCAATCACGACGGATCATGTGCAGAAACTCTATATCGACGGCAATGACGCCGAACTGATGAAGGGCAAGCGGATCCTCATCGTGGATGATGTCATCTCCACCGGTGAGAGCCTGCGTGCACTTGAGGAACTCGTGGTGAAGGCTGGCGGCAACATCGTCGGCCGGATGGCTGTTCTCGCTGAGGGCGATGCACAGACCCGCTCCGATATCATCTATCTTGAAAAGCTTCCGCTGTTCAAGTCAGATGGCACGGTTATTGAGGAATAAGGACAGAAAGACGGCAATGCCGTCTTTCTTTTTATGCTTTTTTGGAAAAACTGATCTTGCTCTCCTCGTGACGGACGAGCCGGCCGATATTTGCCTTGTGCCGCCAGATGGCCAGTGCGCCTTCAAACAGGCAAAGGCTGAAAACAGGCAGGTTAAAAGGCCGCATGATGAGTACCATCGTCGGGAATGTAATGGCTGCCAGGATGGAACCAAGCGAGACATAGCGTGTCAGCGCTACGGTAATGACAAAGACGGCAAAAGCGATGAGGATGGGCTGCGGCATGGCAACGAGGAGGCTGCCAAAGCTTGTGGCAATCCCCTTACCGCCCTGAAAGCCGAAAAAGATCGGGAAGTTGTGTCCAAGCACAGCGAAAACGGAGCCGAGCATGCCGCCAAACGCGCCGCCGACCAGCCATTTGCCGAGCAGGGCGGCGATCACGCCTTTGAGCATGTCGCCCAGCAGGGTGATGAGTGCGGCCCGCTTACCCATGACGCGCAGCATGTTGGTCGCGCCGGCATTCTTGCTGCCTTTTGTGCGGATATCACCGGCACCGCTCAGCTTGGATAAGATGATGCCGGTGGAGCAGGAGCCCAGCAGGTAACTGATAACAATGGTCAGGATGATTTTCATGTCTTATCATTCCTTTCTTTCTGGCGGAGGACAAACCGCATCGGGGTGCCTTCAAAGCCGAAACTTTTCCGGAAAGCGTTTTCAATGTACCGCTGATAGGAGAAGTGCATGAGCGACTCGTCGTTGACAAACAGGATAAAGGTCGGCGGCGCTATGCTCTGCTGGGTGGCGTAATAGATCTTGAGCTTTTTGCCCATGATGGTGGGAGGCTGAAGGGCACCGGTGGCATCTGCCAGGATATCGTTCAGCAGTCCCGTGGTGATGCGGCGCTGCGCCTGTTCATAGACGGAAAGGACACCGGTCAGAACCTTGTCAACGCGCTGCCCTGTGAGGGCTGAGATAAACTGCACCGGGGCATAATCCATGAACTTGAGATCGGCGAGGACCTTTTTTCTGAAGGTCTCCATGGTATTGGTATCCTTCTCAATGGCGTCCCATTTGTTGACGATGATGACGCAGGCCTTGCCTTCCTCGTGGATGTATCCGGCAATCTTGGTATCCTGCTCGGTCACGCCCGTCTGAGCATCAATCAGCAGCAGTGCGACATCGCACCGGCGGATCGCGGCGAGCGAACGGATGATGCTGTAGCGTTCAATGGATTCATCCTCAATGGCCCGTTTCCGACGGATGCCGGCGGTATCTATGAGCGTAAAGGCATGTCCGTCCCACGCAAGCGGTGCGTCTATTGCATCCCTTGTCGTGCCAGCAATGTCCGAGACCATGGTGCGTTCCTGCCCGAGGAGCTTGTTGACGAGGCTGGACTTGCCGACATTTGGGCGCCCGACGACGGCAATGCTGATCGGCTTTTCGGCCTCATCTGATTCCGTCTGCTCAGGGAACAGGGCAATCAGTTCGTCCAGCAGGTCACCAAGCCCCATCATGTTGGTGGATGAAATCGCATGCGGGTCACCGAGACCGAGCGCATAAAACTCGTAGAGATTGTCCTGCAGCGACATGGCGTCTATTTTGTTGACGACCAGCAGAACGGGCTTGTTGCTGCGGCGCAGCAGGGTAGCGACATCCTCATCATCTGCGGTAAGGCCTGCGCGGCCGTCCGTAAAGAAGAGGATGACATCGCAGGTGTCGATGGCGATCTGCGCCTGCTGGCGCATCTGTTTGAGGAACACATCCTCAGAGTGTGTATCTATGCCGCCGGTGTCAATCAGGGTAAAGGGATGCCCGAGCCACTCACAGTCTGCATAGATGCGGTCACGGGTAACGCCCGGCGTATCTTCCACAATGGATATGCGGTGACCGCTGATTTTATTGAAAAAGGTCGATTTTCCCACATTCGGGCGGCCGACAACGGCCACGAGGGGATTTGCCATGGTTATTCCTCCATTCCGCGCAGGGCATACAGCAGGTCCGCACCGTCATTGGGTACCGGAATCACCGGAATGCCAAGCTGCTGGATGAGCGCTTCCAGTGTCATGTCATCCAGGAATACCGGTTCGCCCTTGCGAAGCATATTTTCTGTAATCAGGATTTCATCTGCCGTGCAGCCTGCAAGCTGCGCCAGCAGGTCCTGCCCGGTCAGCAGGCCGGAAACCGTAACGGTTTCGCCGAAAAAGTGATTGAGGATCGGCTGCACCTTTATATCCACGCCGGGGAAAGCCGTCGATGCGATCAGTGTGCGCATAAACGGGGCAACGCTTGTGCCGGTTGCCATGATTACCCGCCGCGGCCGGCAGGGACCATCCGGATCCATCCGGCAGGCTGCGCTGAATTCGGTTTCAAAGCGCCTCAGCAGGCCAACCCCATTTTCATACTGGGGATAATCCTCATAAGCCTCATCCGGCGGGACGGGGCGCCCAGCAATCAGGTAAAACTCATCTGATGGGAACACAAAACGCGTGCCAGCACGTGCCAGCATCTCCTGCTGAACAGATTCGGCAATATCAATCACCGCGTTTGCCTCTGCTTTTGTATAAGGGTGCAGAGGATAGAGATGCTCGCGGAACCGGGTCAGTCCCACCGGCACAAGGGCAGCACTCAGCGCATGCGGCGAGAGCGAGGCGAGATCGGCAAGTGTCCGCCTGAGCTCATCTCCGTCATTGATGCCTGGGCAGAGCACGATCTGGCAGTGAAAACTGAGACCGTTGTCCGCAAACCGGTGCAGCAGTGTCATGATGCGGTCCGCATGCACATGGCTCAGCATCTTTTTGCGCAGCTCACCATTTGTCGTATGAACGGAGATGTACAGAGGACTGGCATGCCGCTCAATGATGCGCTCAAGTTCCCGTTCCGGTAGATTGGTCAGCGTCACAAAGTTACCGGCCATCAGGGAAAGGCGCCAGTCATCATCGCGCACATAGAGCGATTCCCGCATACCGGGCGGCATCTGCTCAATGAAACAGAAAATACAGTGATTTGCGCAGGTCCTGGGATGGCTCATCAGGGACGATTCAAGCGTCAGCCCGAGCGGCGCCTCAACCCGCTTGTCAATTGTGACCGTCCTGCGGCTGCCGTCCATGCCCTCAACCAGGATGTCAAGGTGGGGACGCGCTGTCAGGTACTGGTAATCCACGAGATCAAGAACCGGCGTTCCGCTGATGGACAGCAGTGTTTCGCCGGTCATTAGACCGGCTTTTGAGGCAATGGAATGAGGGGCAACCGATACAATTTTCTGCGGCATTCGTTCGCCCCCTTCTCAAAAACTGCCCGTATTATCGCCGATTTACTATGGAAAGTCAAGCTGTCCCGTCCCTCCGGTCATGTCATCCTGTTCCAGAGTGTGCCATAAACAGGCAAGTTCCTGTCCGTTTCACAGAATCCTGAAAATGCCTGTTTTGGATGTAGATTATTGTTTTGCTTTATGATATAATCGTTTCTCAATAACGGGAATGATTTAATGCGCGATGGATTCATATTGCGGAATCTGTCTGCCGGGGCGTATATGCTTTGGTTTTGCGCAGCAGATATAGAACAGCTTCACATGGAAGAGGGGGGAATATACCATGGATGAATTTGGCTGGGACAAAAAGAATCCGCTCAATTGGGTCAGATACTTCCTGGGATTCTACAGAAATCCGCCGGAGGTTTCTCAGAAACTGAAAGATGCGGATGTACGCAGTGCAACGTTTCTTTCACTGATTGTCGGACTGATTGAGATTTTCATGCTCATCCGCTATACCGTCAAGTACGGCGCGATGTGTGATACAATCGGTGAGTTTCTGCAGTATACATATGGGTACTGGATTCTGCTGACTGCCTGCATCCTGCTGCTCATCTACTCGATCACCTATTTCCGCGGCATGCCCGAGGGACTTAAAAAGCGAAGCACGCTGTTTATTGCCATCTTCTTTACCATAGGCATTTACTTCGGTGCGACGACTTCCCTGAGTGATTTTGCTAGGGGCAGGATGATCCTGTGTTTCCTGTCGATCATCATGTATGTGACGATCATCCTGATCAAGCGCCCGATCATTTCCATTCTTCTGACGATTGCCATATCATGGGGTTTCCACTGGATCCTCAATACGTTTACGTTTGATAAAACCGGTGCCCAGGTTGTCATGAATGCCGGCGACCACATTAACTACGCTACATTCATGGTATCTCTGATGATCCTTGAGGTCAGCGTCTATTTCCAGCGGTTTAATGAGGCGTGGCAGAGCTTCAAGCTTGAAAAAGCGAGCGTGACGGATGACCTGACAGGCATCTCCAATATGCACAGATTTGAAGAGGCAACCAAGGAATATGCCGCTCAGTGTCTTGCAGAGGGCAAGCATCCCATCTACCTGGTATTCAATATCCAGCATTTTCAGACGTATAATGACCGGTTCAACTACAACGGCGGCGATGAGCTCCTGATTGAGCTTGGCAGGGTGCTCATTGATGTATTCGGGAAGGAGCCGGTTGCCAGGGAATCCGGTGATACATTCACCGTGCTGACCTGCGCAAACGACTACGTTAACCGTGCATCGCGTGTCCGCGAGCGCATCCGGTCCACACATCCGACAGAGACGTATCTTGATGTCAAGGTTGGCGCCTACCGGGCAAAGGATATGAGCCGTGATGCGCGGCATGCCATTGACCGTGCCCGTCATGCACTCAGAAAGCTGCATAACAGGGAGGACGAGTTCTTCCTTGAATATGACGAGAAGATGAGCAAGGAGTACAGCCTCAAGCAGTACGTGCTCAATCATGTGGAGGAGGCCGTCCAGAAAGGCTACATCAAGGTGTATTACCAGCCTGTCCTGTGGTCGGATGATGCCACGCTGGCCGGCTGCGAGGCACTGGCCCGCTGGATTGATCCCGAAATGGGCTTTATGTCACCAGGTCTCTTTATCCCGACGCTTGAGGAAGGCCGTCAGATCCACAAGCTGGATCTGTGCATCTACGAAAATGTCTGCAGGAACATCCGTGAGTGTCTTGACAAGGGCCTGCCGGTCCTGCCGACATCCCTCAACTTCTCAAGGCTTGACT
>JAFSZW010000214.1 GCA_017458865.1 Clostridia bacterium | reverse complement strand
CCGGTAAAAATGACCAGCACACAGTTATAGGGAAGGATGAAATGGATATCATCCTGATCACGGGAATCATTGTAGATGTAGCCATCATAATATGGGCTGAAAAGGATCGGGTAAAGGCAGCGAATTGCCTTGGAAAGATGCAGCGTGGTATCAGAAAGACGCAGATACTGATAACAGTGGCATGAGCTTGTGGGGAAGGTATTGGAAATCAACAGATGAAGGCTTTCGATGAACGAGGGGGATATGCATCCGTGAACATAGAACCGGATGTCCTGGCAGCCTTTGTATGCATCTACGAAGCTGCATGTCGTTCCATCCAGTTCAGAACGTACCATCATCGGCGGCAATGTCTCTGCCTCGTTCTTGAACAGGAGGAGCCATTCGTGAACGGAATCCTTTCCCAGGATGGAAGAGATCTGGCGGAACATTTGTTTTGAATATTCCTTCCGGAAAAGCTCCGGATGGGCCGACATGCGGTCATAGAACTCAATCAGAGCCCTTTCGCCGGCAGTTTCCTGGGCAATCCGGTCTATTGAGGTCTTGCTGGTGTATCCGAGAACATCTGTCAGCTGAGATCTGGATAAGTTGTTATCATTAAGCGATGCAAACAGCAGTTCGCTGGCAAGTTTGACAATATTCTTATTCATAGAGCACCTGGTAAAAGTATATTTTTATGCGATGAAGAAGTATGGGGAGGCAATGCGTTTGCCAAAGTCCGGGTGAATGATGCAGCGTTACGAAAACGGTATACGCATGTTCGAAAAGATCTGAAATAGCGAAACGTTTACGTTTGCAGATGTCAGATCGGTTCCTGGACAATGCGAAAGCAGGCATATCTGACATTTGTGCGCTTCCAACGTTCGCATCAGGATGATGCGTTGAATTTCAGATTAATTGGTATTATAGAGCTCACGACGTCATATGTCAAACTGAAAACGCGGCTAAATGCCTGTTTTTACCAATGGTTGAATCGTAATAGGAACGGGCGCAGGTTAACCGACCTAGTGTTTATTCGTCTTTTCCCAATGGAATCTTGATAATCCTGAAAATCCGAGCCCGTCAGTCTTAAAACTGGCATTATGCTACTAACGGAAGTTTCGAAAAATGAGCATCAGTCATGATAAAGACATCCGCACCGGATTGCTGGTGCGGATGTTGGTTTATGCGGGAAATGAGTTCACTGTACAAACTTTGCCTTAAAAGCCTCAAGGCGGGCACGTGCGCTATTTATGGATGCCTGAACCGCCTCAGGGGCAGGTGCACCAGGAATGTTGCGCTTGCCGATGCAGGTTTCAAGAGAAATGGCATCATAGATGTCCAAGTCGAAGACGGGACTGTATGCCCTGTACTCATCAAGCGAGAGATCCGAGAGAATCTTTCCGTGCTTGATGCAGTAGGCGACCAGCTCGCCGGAGATCCGGTGGGCATCCCGGAAGGTGACACCCTTCTTGACCAGATAATCTGCACAGTCGGTGGCATTGGTGAAGCCATCCATGGCTGCCTCGGCCATGCGGGCTTTGTTGTAGGTGACCTTGGCAAACATGGCTGTAAAGACGGCTAGACAGTGCTGGAGGGTATCTGAGGCGTCGTAGAACAGTTCCTTGTCTTCCTGCATGTCCTTGTTGTAGGAGAGCGGGAGACCTTTCATTGTGGTCAGCAAACCGACCAGTGCACCGTATACGCGGCCGCTCTTGCCGCGGATCAGCTCGGCGACATCCGGATTCTTCTTCTGTGGCATGATGGAAGAGCCGGTTGCAAAGGCATCGTCCATCTCAATGAAGGCAAACTCACTGGAACACCAGAGGATGAGCTCCTCGCAGAATCTGGAAAGATGCATCATGGTCAGAGAGGCGGCAGAGATGAAATCAATGAAATAATCGCGATTGCTGACGCCGTCAAGACTGTTCATGGTGATGCGGCTGAATCCAAGGAGAGATGCGACTTTTTCGCGGTCCAGCGGATAGGTGGTGCCGGCAAGGGCGCCGGAGCCGAGGGGCATTTCGTCCGCCTGCTCGTAGGTGAATTCAAAGTGGCGGAGGTCCCGCAGGAACATCTCGACGTAGGCCATGAGATGATGGGCAAGGGTGATGGGCTGAGCGTGCTGCAGATGGGTATAGCCCGGCATTGCAGTATCCAGATGATCGGCCGCGGTATCGAGCAGGACTGTATTCAGCGCCGTGAGGAGCGAGATGATCTCCCTGCAGGCATCCATGACGATCATGTGGTTGTCGAGCGCCACCTGGTCGTTCCGGCTGCGGCCGGTATGGAGCCGTTTCCCGGCTTCGCCGATGCGTTCAATGAGCAGCGTCTCTACGTTCATATGAATGTCCTCGGCATCGACGGACCAGGTGATTTTGCCGTTTCGGGCATCCTCAAGAATACCGTTCAGGCCGTCCACAATGGCTTTTGTATCTGCCTGGGACAGGATGCCCTGTGCACCGAGCATTGTTGCATGGGCAATAGAGCCCAGGATATCCTGTTCATACATGCGGTTTCCGATTTCGATACACTCATCAAATTCGAGAACCATCTGGTCCGGATCCTTGCTGAACCGGCCGCCCCATAGTTTCATAAGTATTCCTCCTGTATCGGTTCCAGCCGCAAGCTATGCTGTTTTTCGGCGAGACCCGTAGAATATAGCGAAGTATATCATGTGCGGCAGTTGAAATCAATGGAAAAAGCAGACTTTGACAGGGGCAGGGGTCAGTGATCATGAGGGGCAAAACCGCACGAGCAGCGGATAAACGGTGCTGACCGGCGGCAAATTCAGCGTTGACAGATAAAGGGATGCGTATTATCATGTGTAGCGCACTACACTTATCAGAAGATATACTATGAGGAATAGCTGATTTTACGGGGGAGATGAGCGATGTGATCTGGTCATGAGCAGCAGGGATATCGGATTTCTGATCAAGGAGATCAGCAGGCGGATGCGCTTGCATATTGACGCGGAGCTGAACAGATATGATCTTACACTTTCTCAGCTGCAGGTGTTGAAATGCATTGAGGATGCCGGTGGTGAGACAACTCAGAAGGAGATTGAACGGCAACTCGGGGTTTCTCATCCAACGGTAGTTGGGCTGATTTCGCGGCTTGAGAAAAGCGGATATGTTACCACGCGTCCGGGCTCGGGAAAGCAGAAAAGCAAGCAGGTAACTGTAACCAGCAAGGGAAAGGACCAGCGGTATCAGATTAAGGCGCACCATGCTGAGACAGAAAAGACGCTCATGCGTGGGCTCAGCGATGATGAGACTGAGAAGCTGAGACAGATGCTTGAGCGTATTGCCGCAAATATCAGCCTGGAGTGGGCGGATCATTCTTCATCGTGTTAGAATGATGCGATGCCCGGGATGAATATGGAATCATGGATGAACTGGAAGAAATACAAGGTGTACAGAAAAGGGGAGGAATTTGCAATTGTTTGAAAATATGAGAAAGCTGGCCGGCAGTGTGCGGGAGTACAAGAAGGCATCTATCCTGACGCCGCTGTTTGTCTCCTGTGAGGTGGTCCTGGAATGTATCATTCCGCTGCTGATGGCCCGGATGATTGACCGGATGACGGGCGAAAGCCTGAGCCCGATTGTCAGCACCGGCTTCATTCTCGTGCTGATGGCCATGATGTCCCTGTTCTGCGGAACAATGTCAGGACGTTTTGCGGCGACAGCCGGCTGCGGATTTGCCAAGAATCTGCGCAAGGACCTGTTTTACCGGATCCAGGAGTTTTCCTTTGCGGATATTGATCTGTTCTCGACATCCTCACTGGTGACCCGTCTGACAACGGATGTCAGCAATGTGCAGAATGCCTATCAGATGCTGATCCGCATTGCCATCCGGACACCGCTCATGTTGATCTTCTCAATGGTCATGAGCTTTTCGATCAGTGTCAGAATGTCGCTGATTTTCCTTGCCATCATCCCGGTGCTTGGCATTGCACTGTTTGGAATCAGCCGGACGGTATTCCCGATCTTCAAGCGGATTTTCAAGCGTTATGATGCCCTGAACAATTCCGTCCAGGAGAATGTGGCGGGCATCCGTGTAGTCAAATCCTTTGTTCGCGAGGACTTTGAACAGAACAAGTTTGAAAATGCCAGCGAAGAAGTGCGCAAGGACTTTACACATGTCGAGCGCATCCTGGCCCTCAATGCCCCGATCATGATGACCTGCATCTATACGGCCATGCTCCTCGTCTGCTTCTTTGGTGCCAGGATGATTGTCAGATCCGGTGCGACGACCCTGACGACCGGACAACTGTCCTCGCTCATTAACTACGGAGTCCAGATTCTCTCCTCCATGATGATGCTTTCCATGGTCTTCGTCATGATGACCATGGCCTCCGAGAGCGCCAACCATATTGTTGAGGTGCTTGATCACAGGAGTTCCCTGGTCTCGCCGGATAACCCGATTATGACGGTAAGCGACGGAAGTATTGACTTTGACAATGTTTCGTTCCGGTATAAGGCCGGCAGCGGTCATGATGCACTGTCCGAGATCAATCTGCACATTCCCTCCGGGAAGACGGTGGGCATTATCGGTGGCACCGGTTCGTCCAAGACGACGCTCATTCAGCTGATTTCAAGGCTCTACGATGTCACATCAGGCACTGTCCGGGTTGGCGGTGTGGATGTGCGCGCATATGATCTTGAGGCGCTTCGCAATGAGGTCGCCGTTGTTCTCCAGAAAAACGTGCTGTTCTCAGGCACCATAAAGGAAAACCTGAGGTGGGGCAAAGCGGATGCGACGGATGAGGAAATCCAGCACGTCTGCCAGCTTGCGCAGGCGGATGAGTTCATCAACCAGTTCCCGGACAAGTATGATACCTATATTGAGCAGGGCGGCACCAATGTATCCGGCGGCCAGAAACAGCGTCTGTGTATTGCCAGAGCGCTGCTCAAGCATCCGAAGGTTCTGATCCTGGATGACTCCACCTCCGCGGTAGATACGAAGACGGATGCCATGATCCGCCGCGCGTTTGCGGAGGAGATTCCGGATACTACCAAGATCATCATTGCCCAGCGCGTCGCCTCTGTTGAAAATGCGGACATCATCCTGGTTATGGATGGCGGCCGGATTGTCGAACAGGGTACCCATGATGAGCTCATGGCGCTTAAGGGCATCTATCAGGAAATCTATACGCTGCAGACCCATGGAAAGGAGGCGGCCTAAATGTCAGATAAACGCAGACGCGGTCCTGGCGGCCGGCCGGCTCCAGGCAGCATAAATCTCAAAAACATTGACAGGAAGGTTCTGGGACGTCTCCTCAAATTCATCGGTGACGGGTATAAGAAGGAAATGATCCTGGTAACTGTCAGCAATGTTGTAGCGGCAGTTTCTTCTGTCAGTGCGACAATGTTCCTCCAGCGGCTCATAGATGAGTGCATCCTGCCGGGCATATCACTCGGATATGAAAGCATTGAGGGCAAGCTCCTCTCCATTATGGGGACCATGGCATGTATCTATCTCCTTGGTGTGATTGCGTCATTTACCCAGACAAGAACAATGGCCAGGGTGACGCAGGGAACCCTGAAGCGGTTCCGTGACGCGATGTTTGATCAGATGGAAACGTTGCCTGTCCGGTACTTTGATACCCATGCGCATGGCGATATCATGAGTACCTATACCAATGATACGGATGCCATCCGCCAGATGATCGGGCAGAGCATCCCCAATATCATCCAGTCCACGTTGTCAGTTGTCTCTGTGTTTACCATGATGATGATCTACAGCATCTGGCTCACCCTGGCTGTAGTCGGCGTACTTTTCCTCATGGTGAGAATCACGGGCAAGCTGGGCGGACAGAGCGCAGCCTTCATGATGGCGCAGCAGAAATCCCTGGCAAAAGAGGAAGGTTTTGTCGAGGAGATGATGCAGGGCCAGAAGGTTGTCAAGGTCTTTTGTCATGAGCAGAAGAATCTGGAGCAGTTTGATGAGCTCAATGAACAGCTCTTCCATGCCGGCGAACGGGCCAACCAGATTGGCAACATTCTGATGCCCATTCTCGGAAACATGGGCAACCTGATGTACGTTCTCCTCGCGATCATTGGCGGTCTGCTTGCGGTGCTGAAGACGCCGAATCTTTCCCTGACAGGCATCAGCACGATCACGATTGGCGTGATCGTCTCGTTCCTCAGCATGTCCCGCTCGCTCTCTCAGACAGTTGGCCAGGTATCCATGCAGATTTCCATGATTGCCATGGGTCTTGCAGGCGCAAGCCGGATTTTCAGCCTGATTGATGAGAAGTCTGAAGAAGACAATGGTTATGTAACGCTGGTGAATGCCCGTGTTGCCGAGGATGGATCCATTCAGGAATCCCCGACTGTGACCGGCAAATGGGCGTGGCGGCATACACACCGCGAGTCCGGCATTACAGAGTACAAGGAACTCCGCGGCGATGTGGTCATGGAGAATGTGGACTTTGGCTATGTGCCGGAGAAGCAGGTCCTGTATGACATCTCGCTCTATGCGCATCCGGGTCAGAAGATCGCATTTGTCGGCGCTACGGGCGCGGGCAAAACCACGATTACAAATCTGATCAACCGGTTCTATGATATCCCGGACGGCAAGATCCGGTATGACGGCATCAATATTACGAAGATCAAAAAGCCGGATCTGCGGCGTTCTCTGGGCGTTGTTCTGCAGGAAGTTAATCTGTTTACCGGAACGGTTATGGAGAACATCCGGTATGGACGTCTGGATGCGACGGATGATGAGTGCATTGAGGCGGCGAAGCTGGCCAATGCGGATGACTTCATCCGGCGTCTGCCGAACGGCTATGACACGCTTCTGACCGGAAACGGCGCCAGCCTCTCTCAGGGCCAGCGTCAGCTGATTTCCATTGCCAGGGCGGCAGTTGCCAACCCGCCGGTCATGATTCTTGACGAGGCGACCTCTTCCATTGATACCAGAACTGAGGCGCTCGTCCAGCAGGGCATGGATAACCTCATGCGTGGACGTACGGTCTTTGTCATTGCCCACCGCCTGTCCACTGTCCGCAATTCGGATGCCATCATGGTGCTCGATCACGGCAGAATTATCGAGCGCGGCACGCATGATGACCTGATTGCGGAGCGCGGGACGTATTACCAGCTGTACACCGGTGCGTTTGAACTCGAATAAGGAGGCTGCATAGAACGTGATCATCATTCCAAAGTCAGACAGCACACGTTTTCACCTCCTTTCAATATGTCTGATCATTGCCATGCTGCTCATGCCGCTTTCTGCCCTTGCAGATCCGTCTCCAGCCGTTCAGAAGGTTGGATCGAATGCCGCCGCACAGCACCTCTGCACGCATATCGGTGCCTTTACGGACGGCGTACCATACTACTATGAAACCTTTAACGGCGATGATGAGCACATCTTCTGCTGCGGGTCACGGGTCTCCATGTGGGATACGCCGCAGAAAGGGGAGAATACCGGTTCTCTCTATCCGGGAAGCAAGATCGGGACACTTGAAAAGAACAGCCAGTTTGAACTGGTCAAGGTGGAATCGTACAGGGGCAAAAACTACGCCATGATCCGGGTGTACGAGGGGGATGCCATTCGCCTCGTCGGCTGGGTATCGGCGGATTACATTGCCTGTTCATGCACCGACTTTTCTGAGGGCGAAGAGGTTCCGGAGCATTCGCCGGCATCATTGACTTACCATCTGAGATAAAAAAGCAAAAGGCACGGGACAGCGGCATATGTCGCTGCTCCGTGCCTCTTGTTATGATCTACCCAGATACTGATGTTTCCAGCTGGACAGTGTGATGTGCAACGGGAAATGCCTGCTTCGCATCCAAAGGTGGCTCCGGCTGTTACCACACCAGACGGGCAAGCCACACGACTGCCGGGATGGTAATGATGGAGAACAGCGTGGAAAGGACGACAGTCTCTACCGCATACTGATAGTCTGCATCGTGAAGCTGGGCGTAAACGGCTATGTTGGACCCAACAGGGCAGGAGATTACCAGGAGCAGGGCCATCTTCATTGAGGCATATGACTCGGGAATCAGTT
>JAFSZW010000213.1 GCA_017458865.1 Clostridia bacterium | reverse complement strand
CCTCCTTTTTCCTGCCGTTCATTTTCCGGCACGATTCTGTGCCCGGTCTCCTTCTTTATGCGGCCTCTTTCTCTTCCCGTGCATCTGCAGCTGTTCCACAGCACCTGCCTCTGATGCCGTCCGCCGGTCCGGTGACAGCAGCTGGGAGATGCTGCAGAACATCTATGCACGGCCGAATGAGGAACAGATGGCGCTGGCTATCGCGCTGACCAGACGTTTCCTGAAAGGCGCTGGCGCTGTTCGGGTGCATGGCGGCGGATTTGCCGGTACCATTCAGGCCTATGTGCCGCTCAGCTGCCTTGAGGCATACAGGATCTTCATTGAAAAAGTATTTGGAAAGGGAAGCTGCATACCGCTCATGATTCGCCCGGAGGGCGCGGTCATGATGCAGGTATGAGTCTGAAATGATTAAAATCAACAAAGGAATAAAAGACAGCCCCAAGATCCGGCATGGCCTCCTCTTCCTGCTCGACGTGATTCTGGTTCTGGTTGCTGTGTACGCCAGCATGGAGCTCCGGTTTGAGATGTACATTCCGGAGCGCCATATGGTGACGATGATGCGCTCATTGCCGCTGATTGTTGCCGTTTACATGCTTGCGTTCCTGTTCGGCGGCGTGTACAAGATCATGTGGCGCTTTGCCGGCGTACGCGACCTCATGAGGCTGTTCCTGGTTTCGACCATTGCATGCGCGATAACGCTGGTGTGCAACCGGTTTATTGAGCTGAATCTGTTCCGCAGCGTGCTGATTCTGACCGGTCTTCTGTCCATGCTGTTTGTTGGTGGTATCCGGCTTATCTGGCGGATTTTTGCCAAGGAACGCATTGTGGGCGCCAGTGATGCCATGCCGGTTATGATTATTGGTGCAGGTGAATCCGGTGCATATGCCGTGAATATCTGCAACAAGAATCCGGGACGCATGGGCAGACCTGTGGTTCTGGTGGATGATGATCCGACCAAACAGGGACTCAGAATCCAGAATACACCGGTGCTTGGCAAAACCGAGAATATCCCGGAACTGGTTACGCGGTTTGGCGTCCGTGAGATCATCATTGCCATCCCGTCACTGAACGCGACCAGACGCATGCAGCGCATTCTCGAGCTGTGCAACCAGACGCACTGCCATACCAGAATTTTTTCAGGCCCCACGGACCTAGGTCCAAATGGTGAGGTGGCGCCACGCATTCGTGAGCTGAACATTTCGGACTTCCTTTCCCGGGATGAGATTGAGCTCGATACCGACAATATCTCCGGTTACCTGAATGGCAAGTGTGTCATGGTAACAGGCGGCGGCGGGTCCATTGGCTCTGAGTTGTGCAGGCAGATTATCCGGTTTAAGCCGCGGCTGCTGATCATCTTTGAAATCTACGAGAACTGTGCCTATGAGCTCGAATATGAGCTGCACCAGCGGTATGGTGAACAGTGTCCGGTCGTGGTGCTGATTGGTTCCATCCGTGACCGGCAGCGGCTCGATGAGGTGATGGAGGAATACCATCCCGACGTCGTCTTCCACGCGGCAGCTCACAAGCACGTGCCGCTGATGGAGCGTAGCCCGGCGGAGGCGATCAAGAACAATGTCTTTGGTACGCTGAATCTCCTTGAATCTGCGAGCACCCACGGTGTGGAACGTCTTGTCCAGCTTTCAACGGACAAGGCGGTCAATCCGGCCAATGTCATGGGTGCCACGAAACGGATTACTGAGATGCTGATCCAGTCCTATGGGACAAAGACAAAGATGAAGTGCATGGCTGTCCGGTTTGGCAATGTGCTCGGCAGTCATGGCAGCGTCATCCCGCTCATGGAGCGGCAGATCCGATCAGGCGGCCCGGTGACGGTAACCCATCCAGACGTGACCCGATATTTCATGACGATCCCCGAGGCGGCTCAGCTCGTCATCCAGGCCGGTGCAATTGCTGAATCCGGGACAATCCTGGTGCTTGATATGGGTGAGCCGGTCCGGATTATGGACCTGGCGGAAAAACTCATCCGCGCCTATGGCTATGAGCCAAACTCGGACATTCCGATAAAGATTATCGGCCTGCGGCCCGGCGAAAAGCTGGCGGAGGAGCTCCTCATGGATTCGGAGCGCAGCCGCATGAGCCGGACAGCCCATAAGAAGATCTTTGTGGCCCATGTGGATCCGGTGGATGATGCCCAGCTGCAGAAGATGCTGGACAAACTGAAAACGGTCGTCGATAAGAATGATGAGGGAACGGTAGAGGTGATCGCCTCTGTCGTGCCGACCTATCATTCATGGAAGACGCTGACCTGACGCGGTGCATCCATGTATGTCCGGATGGATGCCGAACGGTGAAAAGCCTGATGCGGTGTATGATCGTATCTGTTTATACATCCGGGCTGGAAAACTGAAAATATGGTTCCAAAAACAGAGCAAGAGCGCTTCATGCGCTCTTCCCTTGTATTTGCAGTGTTTCCGGGGCAGATAACCGGGGATCCTGCACCGGCTCTGCACGACAGTTCCAGAGCCGTTTCGGAGGTAAGGAATGAGAAACTACAACTTTTTTGCAACGGTTTCCCGCATGAAATACATCCATCGCTGGGCGCTGATGCGCAATTCGAGAGCGGAGGACCTGAGTGAGCACTCCCTTGAGGTGGCCATGATCGTGCATGCGCTGTGTACGATTGGCAACATCCGCTTTGGAAAACAGTTGAACGGGGAACGCGCTGCCCTGATTGCCATCTATCATGATGCAAGCGAGATCATTACAGGGGATATGCCGACACCGGTCAAGTATTTCAGCGACGATATCCGCATGGCGTATAAGGATGTTGAGCATCTGGCAGAGGACCGCCTGCTCGAGGGGCTGCCGGAGGATATGCGGCCTGTATATGAGGAGATCCTGAAAGAGAAGGATACGGAGGAAGACCGTCAGCTGCATCTGTATGTGAAGGCGGCGGACAAGCTTTCCGCACTGATAAAGTGCATAGAGGAGGAGCGCGCCGGCAATACCGAGTTCCGCACGGCAGCGGTTTCCACACGGGATTCGCTTGTTGAGATGAGCGTGGACGTACCTGAAATAACGGTCTTCCTTGAGGAATTCCTGCCGTCATACGGCAAAACCCTGGATGAATTGCTGTCAACGAGATGAGATGCTGACGGGGATGCATTCGGGGTTTGGCTTAAGGAGGGAACGCAGTTGGATACGAAATGGATAGAGCTGATTGAGGCAGTTTCAAATGCGCGAGGTGCATCCGGCTTTGAGGATGAGGTAGTCAATGTGCTGCGCCCATTTGCCGCGCAGTATGGAACTGTGAAAGAGGATAAGCTTCGCAATCTGTACTGTTTCAGGCACGGCAATTGCGAGGGACGTCCAACCGTCCAGCTGGATGCCCATACAGATGAGGTGTCCTTCATGGTCCAGGCGATTAAGCCGGACGGGACGCTCCGCTTCCTTCAACTGGGCGGATGGGTCAGGGCTGGCATTGCCGGGCATCGCGTACTCGTACGCAATGCACTGGGACAGTACATCCCGGGCATTACAGCGACCACACCGCCGCATTACATGAAGGGCGGCGATCCGGACAGGCTGGATGTGGACCAGATGAGCATAGATGTCGGCGCTTCCTCATATGAGGAGGCTGTCAGGGAGTTCCATATCCGGATCGGTGAACCCGTTGTGCCGGATGTCCGATTCAGTTTTGATGAGGCACATGACCTGATGATCGGCAAGGCGTTTGACTGTCGTCTTGGCTGTGCCGCACTGGCCAGAACGCTCGCAGAGCTTGAGGGCGAATCCCTCGGTGTGAATGTCGTTGGTGCCTGGGCGGTTCAGGAGGAGGTTGGCACGAGAGGGGCGGCTGTGACGGCGAATCTGGTGCGGCCGGACGTGGCCATTATCTTTGAGGGCTGTCCGGCAGATGATACCGTTGTGGAATCGTATATGGTGCAGACAGCCATCCGGAAAGGGCCCATGCTGCGCTTTATGGACAAGCGGATGATTACCCATCCCAGGTTTCAGCGCTTCGCTCTGGATATTGGCGAGCAGATGGGGATTCCCGTTCAGTCCGGTGTCCGCGCAGGCGGTTCAACCAACGGCGCGCCTATCCATCTTTCCAATCTGGGTGTTCCCTGTATTGTGATTGGCATTCCGGTCAGGTATATTCACACCCAGTACGGCATGGCTGCATACAGTGACTTTGAAAATGCAGCGCGGCTGGCCAATGCGGTTCTGCGTGCACTTAACGAGGAAGTCATCGCGGGCTTTTGAACACATGCCGGCCATAGACGGTATATAGATGAGAAGAACGGGAAGCATGGACATGGAAACAAACAGCAGGTTTGAGACGGAGGCCCATCTGGCAGGGAGCTGTCGCTTTTCTGCAGGGCCGAACGTGAGGAAAGCCCGGATAAGCGGTCCTTCTCCTCGTACGCTGCTTTTTACCGGATTTGAACCGTTTAATGACTTTACGGGTAATTCAAGCTGGGAGGCGGTATCCCGTCTGCCGGATGAACTGCCCGGCATGTGCATTCGGAAGGTTTGCCTCCCGGTTGAGTATCGCAGTGTGCGCGTGCTCCTGCTTGAATATCTGACGGAGATGAAACCGGATGCCGTCATCATGGTCGGCCAGGCAGGCGGACGGGCAGCCATTACGCTCGAGAAGGTGGCGATTAACTGGATGGATGCTGAGATTCCGGATGGTGCCAACTGTCAGTTTTCAGGTGTG
>JAFSZW010000022.1 GCA_017458865.1 Clostridia bacterium | reverse complement strand
GCAATTGATGCAAACAATCTGTTTTTCCATAGTTACACCTTCTCAATGCTGACTTTAATCGGATCCTCACTGACCAGCTTGGTCGTATCCAGCGGAATGACAACCATTTCGCCAGGTGTGAAAATCGGGGAACGCTTCTTGATCAGAACCGTATCGCCCTGCATGACCGTCGCCTGTGCCTTCTCAAACACGCCGGACGGACGGAACATGAGGTTCACCTTCTTTGCCTCATCCAGCAGGATCTTCTGGGGCACCGTGCCGCGGACGCCGTTTCCGTCAACAACCGACACGGTCTTGCCGTTAAAGGCTTCCCTGCGGATGTACTCGGCAGCCGCCTTACCGGCCTCCGTGCTCTCCTGAGAGACATAGTCAACGAGGTCGTGCACGTGCAGCACGTTGCCGCAGGCAAAGATGCCCGGTACGCTCGCCTCAAAGATGTCATTGACCACAGGACCGCTGGTCAACGGGCTGATCTCAAGCCCTGCCTGATTGCTGAGCTCATTCTCCGGAATGAGGCCAACGGACAGGAGCAGCGTATCGCAGTCAAAGTGAATCTCAGATCCCGGAACCGGCATGCGATGCTCATCCACCGCGGCAACGGTCACACCGGTCAGGCGGTCCCTGCCCTCAATGTCAATGACCGTATGGCTGAGATACAGCGGAATGCCATAGTCATCCAGGCACTGGACGATGTTCCGCTTGAGGCCGGAGGAATACGGCATGAGCTCGACGCAGGCGAGCACTTTCGCGCCCTGCAGCGTCATGCGGCGTGCCATGATGAGTCCGATATCACCGGAACCCAGGATGACGATGCGCTTGCCCGGAATAAAGCCTTCCAGGTTGACGAATTTCTGTGCCGTACCGGCCGTGTAGATGCCGGCGCAGCGGGAACCGGGAATGCCCAGTGCACCGCGCGGGCGCTCACGGCAGCCCATGGCCATGATGATCGCCTTCGCCTTGTAGGTCTCAAGGCCGCGTGCCGTGCTGACGGCAGTCACCGTATGGTCTGCCTCGACGGACAGCACGGTCGTGCCGCAGCGGATATCAATGCCAAGCTCGTTGGCCCGGTCAATGTCGCGCTGTGCATACTCAGGACCGGTCAGCTCCTCGTTGTAGCGGTGCAGGCCGAAACCGTTATGGATGCACTGACGCAGAATGCCGCCAGGATTGTCCTCGCGCTCAAGTACCACCAGATTGTCAACGCCAGCCTCTTTGGCCGCGACTGCCGCCGCCAGACCTGCGGGACCCGCACCGACAATCAGAATATCAACAGCAATTTCATAAGCCGCCATACTTACACCTCCGCAAAGGATTCCTCGAGCCTGCCGATCAGCAGCTTGCTCGCATTTCCGCCCTTGGTTACCTCAGTCATGGGGATCTTGAGCTCTTCCGCAAGGATCTCGGCCACACGCGGTAAGCAGAAACCGCCCTGGCAGCGGCCCATACCGGCTCTGGTGCGGCGCTTGACGCCGTCAATGCTCGTTGCGCCGACCGGACGGCGGATCGCAGCACGGATCTCAGCCTCGGTCACGACCTCGCAGCGGCAGATGAGCTTGCCGTTCAGCGGATTTGCTGCGATGGCTGCGCGGCGCTCCTCGTCGTTCATCTCGTTAAACGGCTTTGGCAGCGGAACAGCCGGCTTGAAGTCGTCCTTCCTGGCCAGTCCCTCAGCCTCTACGATCTGCTCCGTCAGCATCTTTGCGATCGCCGGGCAGGATGTGAGGCCCGGGCTCTCAATGCCGACAGTCTCATACGCATGCGCTGCGCCCGCAACAGGTCCGAGGATGAAGTCACCGTTCTTCTCGTGTGCACGGATGCCGGAGAAGCTGGTGATGCCCGTCCGGGTATTGATGCCCGGCCAGGTCTTTTTCGCCGTACCAAGCACATTGGCCAGGCCGGCCGCGGTCGTATTGGTATCAAGCGGATCCGGGATGTCCTCGGCAGTCGGGCCGAGCAGCAGATTCCCGTGGACGGTCGGGGAAACCAGAACGCCCTTGCCCATCTTGGTCGGGCACTGGAACATGGTCATGGTAAACAGCTTGTTTACATCGTGATCCAGGAGCCAGTACTGGCCGCGGCGGTTGATGATCTCCTTCTTGGCCTCGCGGATCTGG